>JANLHY010000265.1 GCA_024653795.1 Candidatus Brocadiaceae bacterium
CGATGTGAAAACCATTTTACTCTTTATCTTCATGGCTGTTGTTGCAACCTTTATTGGCAGTATTATAGCCGGCGCTGTAGCAGAAAGGATCAAATTTTCTGCCTATTTATTGGCATGCTTTCTGGTGTATACCCTTGTTTATTCATTTTACGGCCATTGGGTATGGGGTGAAGGCTGGCTGGCAAAGTTACAATTAGGGGTTGGAGTTAAAGATTTTGCAGGCTCCGGGGTAGTTCATGCAACAGGTGGGATATGTGCGTTTATGGGCGCATGGGCCTTAGGCCCAAGAATCGGCAAATATAATTTGGATGGCTCTGCTAATGCCATACCAGGACATAATATCGCATATGTAATCCTTGGAACAATTATCCTTGCATTTGGATGGCTTGCTTATGATGCCGGAAGCACGCTTGCCATATCTGACCTAAGATCTTCAATCATCGCAGCCAATACCTTCCTTGCTGGTGTTGCGGGCGCTGTTATTGTCATCTTATATTCATACATAAAAACAAAAAAATCCAATGTGGCCGATGCCTGTAACGGCGCCCTTGCAGGTTTTGTGGCAATTTCAGGGCCGTGCGCATATGTTGCTCCCTGGGCGGCCGTTATCATTGGAATCATTGGTGGCTTATTGATGTGTGGGAGTACCTGGCTGGTTGAGCATAAATTTAAGGTAGATGACCCGCTTGGGGCCGTATCTGTCCACGCAGCTAATGGATTATGGGGGCTTCTCGCAGTAGGTATATTTGCTGACGGCTCATATGGTGGGGTGAGTGGATTAATTACCGGCTCTGGCCAGCAGTTTCTTGCCCAGGTTATTGCCTTTCTTACCGTCATTGTATGGGCAGGCGGACTTGGCTTTGCCATATTCTTCGGATTGAAGCATACCATTGGCATTAGGGTATCCAGAACAGAAGAACTTGACGGCCTGGATGTCAACATCCATGGCACCAAATGTTATCCCCCGGAAGGAAAATATCTTGAGGATATCGATGATGTAATTCGCAAACATATTGGGATAGGTGAGCTTGTCAGATAAGCTGGTACTATTTTGAGTAACAGTTTCACCCCCACCTAGACATCCCCCTCCCCCTTTCTCCCCCTCAGTGAGGGGGACAGGGGGAGGAATACAAGGGGACAGTGAGTATTCCCCGCCCCTGGTGGGAGGGGGGGAACTGTTACCAAAAAATCCAATTGGCGTCCTTGTCAATACCATCCGCCTTTCAGAGTTGAATAAGATGTTATGGGAAGGATATCACATGGAACAGCATTCGATTCTCTGGGATAAAGGAAGATGGAAGAGCATGGAGGCCTACCTGGTAAACAGAGATAAACGCATGATTACAAATTCCATATTTGTAAAGGACGCTGTATTGAAACAGATCGTTAACACGCTTCCAGTTGTAACGGGTCTGACAACG
>JANLHY010000279.1 GCA_024653795.1 Candidatus Brocadiaceae bacterium
GAGGCATGCAGCAGCAATGATCTTCTCTGTCAGGTCCTTTTCTAATAATTCCCTAGCGCGGCGTAGCCGCAACCAAAACTAATTTAACCACAAAGACACAAAGGACACAAAGAGATTTATGTTCTTTTCTTGTTGTCAAGAAAAATTAAATGCAAATTTTCCATACTTGTTTATTTATACTTTTTTGATAAGATAACGATTATGGCATATAAGGGTAATCATCTCATAATCATAGGTGGTGTTGCTGCCGGTATGAAGGCGGCTGCCAAGGCACGACGTGAGTCGCCCGCTATGAAGATTACCGTAGTGACTGATGAAGAATATATTTCATATGCAGGTTGTGGAATGCCTTATTTTATCGGAGACATCATCAAGGATTCCAAAAACCTTCTTGTCAGAGAACCCCCCTATTTTAAAAATATGCATAACATTGACGTTCTTACCCGGCATCAGGCTACTGCCATAGACATCAAATCAAAACAGGTCAAAGTTAAGAATCTTGAAAATGGTCAAGACCTAATCTTCAATTATGACAAGCTTATTCTTGCCACAGGGGCACAGCCCATTCTTCCTCCGTTACCTGGCATTTCTTTGGGTAATATATTCACCTTGAGAACTATTAATGATGCGGTAAAGATAAAGTCATTTGTGGATAGCGGAAAGGTTAAAAATGCCGTGATTGTCGGCGGCGGCCTTATTGGTTTAGAAATGGCAGAAAATCTCGTCTTGAGGGGTATCAAGGTAACAGTTGTTGAGCTTCTCGATCAAATCTTACCTCCGATGGACAAGGATATGGCGCTGCTCGTCCAGAATCATTTGACAGAAAAGGGCGTCGAGGTTATCACATCTGACGGCGTAAAATCCTTCGATGGAGACGGCGGTAGTTACGTTACCAGAGTTATAACAGGCAAGCGGCAGCTACCGGCAAATATGGTCATCCTTTCTATTGGAATCAAACCCAATACAAAATTAGCCCAGGAAGCTGGCGTAAAGATTGGTACTACTCGTGCGATAAAGGTCAACGATCGGATGGAGACAAATATCCCTGATGTGTACGCCATTGGCGATTGCGCCGAAAGTATCTACTTGGTAACAGGAAAACCAGCGTGGATTGCACTGGGTTCTACAGCGGCTAAAATGGGGCGTGTTGCTGCCATTAACGCCACTGGCGGCATCGACACCTTTAAAGGTGTTTTGGGGACATTAATCGTAAAAGTATTCGATATGAACGTTGGAAAAGCGGGACTTTCTGAGCGGGAAGCTATTAAAGAGGGGTTTATAATAGAATCAACCATTGTTCCTTCCTCTGATGTAGCCCATTACTACCCAGGGGCAAAGGACATTATCATTAAACTTATTGCCGATGTACAAACGAGAAAACTCCTGGGTGCAGAGATTGTGGGAACGGGTGTGGTCGACAAACGTATCGATATCATTGCAACGGCGCTGACCTTCGGCGCAACGGTTGACCAAATTTCCAAACTCGATCTTGCCTATGCTCCGCCTTATGCTATGCCCATGGACGCTGTTATTGTCGCAGCCAACGTTCTGAGCAACAAATTATCAGGGAAAATGGTCGGTATCCTTCCCCAGAAGGTAGCGGAAAAGCGTGATCGGGGAGAGGATTTTATATTACTCGATGTAAGGACAGAAATGGAGTATAAGAGCGGTCATATCAAAGAATGCCAACACATTCCACTGGATAAACTGGCATCACGGGTTCCTGAACTTGATAAATCAAAAGAGATTATTACATACTGCCGCGCCGGGCTGCGTGCCGCTCAAGCCTATCGCATCTTAAAAAATGCGGGATTTAAAAACGTTAAATACATGGATGGCAGTATTCTGACATGGACGTATGGGTTAGAAAAATAATTATTTCCGTAACAGTTTAGTTTTTTGAAAAATTCCAGTAATAATGTGGTTATTGTACAAATGTAGGGGTAATTCATGAATTACCCCTACATACACTGTCACAGAGGCATTTTCAACTATTCTGTGATTTTTATCCTCTTTGCAAAGAGATCGGAAACCAACTATTTTAAAGGAGGCTTGTAACAACAAACACTATCCCTTCCCAGCCGTTTTGCCTCGTATAAGGCTATATCTGCCTGGTGGATTAACTCCGTTATATTAGCGGTATTTTCTGTAAATGAACACACGCCAATGCTGATAGTTAAAACAGCACACATATTCTTTTCTTTATCTTCTATCTTTAGTTTGGAGATAGCTCCCCTCAGCCTTTCGGCAAAATCTGCAGCGCCTTTCATATCAATATCGGGCAGGATAACAAGAAATTCTTCACCGCCAAACCGTGAAACTATATCTGTA
>JANLHY010000076.1 GCA_024653795.1 Candidatus Brocadiaceae bacterium
AAATGTTCTATTATCCTTCGACATTCGTTATTCCTTGTTCGATATTCGATATTAGATTCCTCAGAAAAATTAATAGCACTGTCATAACCCGAACGCATCGGAAAAGCGCCTAAACTTGGGCAGTGTTTAAATTGTCATATAAGCCTTACAAAATAAGGAATTCCAGTTGGTATTAAAAATATTTTTGCTGAAAATGTCAAATTATTTTTTGTAAGATACTAACCCTTAACTACATCCATAACTTCCTTCACCCTGTGATCGTATGTATGAAACTGCAACGCCTTCCTATAGCCCTTATCCGCTATATTCATAGCCTCGTCAGTATGGTCCAGGTAATATACGAAAAGATGTCTCAGTTCCTCAATACTGCTGTAGCAGACAAGTTCAGAGCCAGACGTAAAATGCATTAACACATCATCCCTCGTATCTACCAACTGGAATTTCCTGCAGGCGAGTATCTCAAACGTCCTTGTGTTCACCATATTGTCAACATAAGGGGCAAAGGAACTTATATTGTTCAAGACAATCTTTGTCGCTGCATACGCCTTAACCCACTCTTCCATATCAAGGCTGCCGCCTCTTACTAGCGGCCTCAAGGGGGAATCATGCGGTATATCATTCCATCTCGGACCCCATATTGATATGTCAAAATCAGATATCTTCTCCAGCATTCTCAGCCTGCCCGGATACATTGAGCCGATAAAACATATATCCGATGCGTATTTCTCCCTTTCCTCAGGAGATAATTCCACAGGCTTATGATACCCCGGCTCACATGCAAACATCAGGAGGTTCACATTCTTATGCCCGGCCAGCCTCAGCCTCTTGAATGCGTCTGTTCCTGAGACAAAGAAATGATCAAAAAGGGGGGCATATCTACAGGCGAGTTCATATTCCTTTGGGTAATCGCAGAGCCAGTTGACAGAGGTGAATTTGAATCTTTCTTTGAGGTCTTTTAATACATTCTCATGTATTGTAAAACCATGCAGCATGAACAACATGTCTGGCTTTACATTTTCCACAAGCCTGCTAAACTCCCTGTTGATCTTATATATGCCTACATTATCAAGAAATTTATTGTACTTCCTTATCCTGTAAGGGATACCGTAAGAGCGAAAATCAAATGGGAAGACCTCATGCCCGGCCCTCCTGAACGCATCTTCAAGATAATCATAAAGGGTTAAAAAACTCGAAAAATAACTTCTCACATAAACTATTTTCATATCTTTCTCCGAATTAAGAAAACAGGTAATAGTTCAGCCATATAATCTTTTGACAGGATAAACAAGATAGACAGGATAATTATTCATCTTGTCTATCCTGTTATCCTGTCTAATGGTTTATACCAGGTGAATTGTTAAGCATATTCTATATTCAAGGTCTGACACCTTGCGTCCCATTATAAAAGCTCCAAAAACTTACTCCGTACGTACGGATGAAGTTGGTTGGCAAAATCAGACGTTAAGTGATGCTGCTTAATTAACCTTTGTACGTCTGCCAGATCCTGCAACCTATCCTTTGCAGTCATACCAGAGGAAATCTTTAACTCAATGAACGATTTCAGGTTGACGACCTTGATTCCCTCGATCTTTTCTACTACTGTTTGCGGATCTGGGAATACAATCGGCTTTTGCTTTCCATCTCCGGGAAATTCACCAGTGACTACAAATTCTATCCGCACGCCTGTCTCTGCGTCACGCAGGTTTCTACTTCCAGGAGATACTTGAACATAGCCACGTCCTATCAACTCTTCGTGCAGCTTAGCTAAACTCTCATTTGATACCAAAAGGTCGATGTCTTCGGTGAAACGTCTCACGCCATGCAGGATGAGGGCATACCCTCCAACGAGGCTGTATGGTACGTTTAACTCGTCCAGACGTTTTGCAAGATGTTCGTAGGTTCTTTTTAGCCTTCCATGTCCCTCGTACAATTGATCTGCCTCATCTAATACAACATCGAATGATGCCTCAAGTTCGCTTTCATAGTTATGTACTTTATTTTTTGACATAGATTTAAGTCATGCCCACCCGCATAGCGGGTGGCTTGATTCGCCCTAAAAGGGCATTGTTACTGGCCACCCTTAAGGGAATACCGGATACCTTTTGAATTACCTATTGATACAATATTTGCCTTCATGCATTCCTCCAAGAAACAAATGTAGTGTAATTATAATGAATGTATGCTTTTTTAACTACCATATCTTCTCAAAATCTTTTTGGGTTGGCATATAGTTTCGTACAATATAATAGCTATTGATATTTTTGATCCTTCTCAAAAGTAATGGATTTTTCTTTAATAACCTGAAAAGCAATGCTATCGGTGTAAGAAAAAAGTAAAAGATGAGCGTAAGGATTATCTTTGAATTGACTGTGCCGATATAATACGAAAAACCAAGCCATAATCTAGAAATCTTTGATGTCAACTTCTTGGACAATAAACTTACGCATAGTAAAACAAGCGATATAAGAAGAAAAATCTTTTGCGTAAATATCAAAAATAAAACAAGACCCGCCAATGCCAGAACAATTATGGTCTCTAATTCTTTTTCTTTGCCATGTATTTTTGTAGTTTTATTCTCCATAGCATCTCCTAAAACAACGTATAAATAAAAGGCGCCACCGCCGACCCACTTGAGAATACTATTAGCAACCCAACAAGCAAGATAATAATTATTACAGGTAAAAGCCAAAACTTCTTCCTCTCCTTCAAAAAACCCCATAAATCCTTCAAAAGATCAAACATAATCGCCTCCCTTACTTAATAATATGTAAAAGCTAAATTAGAAACGCATGCCCCTCACTCTTATAACCCCAATATCTCTGCAACCTTTATATTTATATCTGGAAATAGCACTGGTGATAATGCCTCTGTATGTAAAAGTCTCGTTATAATTCCATATCCTTCAGACGATAGAGACCGATATGTCTCAATCGTATTATCTAAAAGATTTACAAGCCATACTTCGTGGATACCTGCCTTTGCATATAATGGGACTTTAATAAATCTATCATAATCCATTGAACTATCTGCTACTTCTATAATCAGCAAGACATCACTTGCTGTCGGATGATGTTCTGCATAATAATCAGATTGTCTTTTTAATATCGCAATATCTGGTTCTGGTTCTGAGTCATTGTCTGTCAAATCAATAGGATTTTGGACCCTTACAATCGCATTATCTCCTAATTTCTTAACAAGCAAATTAGTCAAACGATCTACACATGCTGCATGTTTGCTTCCTATTGGAGTCATATCAGTTATCCTCCCCTCTATCAGTTCAACCCTGTCATCTTCCTTTAATATCCCAACCTTTCCAAGATTGTGATAATCATCAATGCTAAAACGGTGTATTGACAAACTGTTATTTTGAATTGTCTCTGTTTGTTGAGCAGACATTTTCAAATACCTCCTTTAAGTGTTGAAATGGTGGTTAGCATTTGCCCAAAAAAGTTTTTTACTTATAATCTCTGCTGCAAGTTTTGACCCATTATCATTGAAATGTACAATGTCAAACATATATTCATTCGTATGAGGAATTTTATTATCAAGGCTCGGCTAAACCTGAAAGTAAAACTATGGACCATCTACATATCCTTTCTGATGCAGTCGCTCCAGAAGCAAATCGGCCAGATACAGGTGTCCTTTTCTGTTTAAATGGCCATCGTTTAAGTAATAGAGCACTTCTCTGTCCCGTTTCCTGAAATCAGGCAGGGCATCTATGAAATCAAAATTATACTTTATAGACAGATCATAAAGTCTTTGTTGCGGAGCATTTGAAGTCAACATATCACTATCAGTTATAAAACCTATATTCCGAAAAAACTCATGGTATTTGATATTTACCTGCAAGGCATCGGGAATGGAAATCAGTATCAATGGTGTTTTATTTCTGTTGAGTTTATTCATAAAACTGTGCATTATACTATCGAAAACGTCATACGCTTTTTTGATATCTTCGCTCGATACAGCAAGGTTTTCTTTGTAAATAGCAGGATACCTCTTAGCTTCCTGCAGCGCAAATACATTCACACCAGACACATATTCGTCCTCCGAGTATCCGGCTTGAGGTTTTTCCTCTTTTCCCAGCTTCGCCTGTAAGATTTTCCTCTCTATTCCATATCGTATCCTGCTGTAGGCAATCCGAGCCAGATGGTATGTTTCAAAATTACTCCCCAGATACAATTTCAACTTCTCCTTCAAGGGAGCTTCCGTAAAATCCAAAAGGTTGATTATATCGTTGCCGACATTAAAACTCATAATCACCACATCGGGATTATATCTCCTAACTGCCATACTGTAAAACTGGAGGTAGGTGTCAGGACCGCAACCCGATTCGCACATTTTAATAACCTCCACATTACGCGGAAGTTTTGCAGCAAGCAGGTGGGGAAAGGAGAAATCTGTAACGCATTGAGAATCACCGATTACAAGAATTTTGAGCGGTCTCTGAACCGGCCAGTCACTGTCTGTCTTGAGTCTCTTTACAGGCAGATGAGGAAAATCGAAAGGGAAAAATCGTAAGAGCGCTTCAACAAGAAAAAGACTTATTACCACGGATAGAAGTAAAATGCCTCCGTTTTTTATAAAATTTCCTTTAGTTCCTTTAATCCAATCCATATTCCTCCTTACGGTCTAACAATAGGCAGAAGTTTTTTACTTATAATCTCTGCGGCAAGTTTTGATCCATTATCATTGAAATGAAAAGTATCATATATAAACTCTTTCGTATGAGGAATTTCTTTATCAAGGTCTATTACCATAACACCATTCTTTATCCCTACTTCTCTAATTGATTGATTCAATAACTCATACACTTCTTGATACTCTTTATATTCTATATCAAAATCTTTTTTTAAAGAAGCAGCGAGTGTCTTTGAAATAAAAAGATCGGGAGATTGGGTAAGTCTACTTTGTTGGGTCATTAAAACAGGAGTTATACCCCTTATTTTGCATATAGATATAAAGGTTTGCAAATTCATTTCAAATTCTTTTTTTATCATTATTCTATCTATAACGAGTTTTTGTCCCCGCACATGGGCAAATTCATCTACAAACTTCTTTGCCCCAAATCTGACCTTTAGGTCAATAAACTTTTGATATAAATTTGGTATAAAAAAATTCTTAAGTGTCCTCATAACATCAACTACTGTAGGATTTTCAACAATATTATCTGCAGTTACAGTTACTATTGGTGAGCGATGAAGATTGTTATTCCAATAACTTTTTTCATATAGAAGAATGGTTAAATCATTGATATTATGCATCATAACAACAACATCGGATCTTAAAGGGATTATCTTATTAAGCAAGATATCCAAAGAATGAAATGAATCATTGCCCCCAACGCCACTATTATAAGAATTTATTCGCAAACCTGTCATTTGCTCTAACAAGACACCAGACAAATAAGGAAATCTATTATGTTCGTCTACCCAAAAACATTCTGTTGTAGAGCCGCCTAAAAATACAATAGTTTTATCTGCATTTTCATATTTTTTAGATGGTTCTAGAAAGCCTTCCTTATCAGTCCTAATTCTATATTCTTTTTGAATCAAAGAGTCAACCGGTTGCATATATCTGTCATCAGGGCGTATGACTTTATATGTGCCCGGCGGATGTTCCCTTAGTCTTATATATCTTTGTATCACCGGTTTAAACTGCACGGTGGTATATTTAAAAAATATCTCTGCACTAAATATTAATAATAAAGACCCAATAAAAATCACAAAAAATATTGTCTTCTTCGGATTTCTTTTAAACCAACTAGATTCGTCTGAATCACTAACATCCTTTTGTTTTTTAATCCAACCCATATTCCTCTTTCCAATCTATTGCTTCACTCCACTTCGGCTGTTCTTTTTTGTCAAAAATAAAATTGCCTATTACCAGATAATCCATCTCTGTTCTCATAAAGCATTTATAGGCATCCTCTGGAGTGCATACTATAGGTTCACCTCTTACATTGAAACTTGTATTGACAATTACCCCATATCCTGTTCTCTTCTTAAATTCACTGATGAGTTTATGATATTTGGGATTAGTTTCCTTATGCACAGTCTGCACCCTCGCTGTATAGTCAAGATGGGTTATTGACGGAATATCCGAACGCAAAAAATACAGTTTATCTTTTAGCGGCATAGAATGATAACCATCAGGCAAGGGATTCCTTCTCTTTGGATGCACATAATCAATTAAAAGCATATAAGGTGAAATAAATCCATTCTCAAAGTATTCGCCTGCGTCCTCAGCAAGAACTGACGGCGCAAATGGCCTGAAGCCTTCCCTGTATTTAATCTTGAGATTAAGCTTCTTCTGCATCTCAGGGCTTCGCGCATCAGCTATAATGCTGCGGTTGCCTAATGCCCTCGGCCCCCATTCCATC
>JANLHY010000285.1 GCA_024653795.1 Candidatus Brocadiaceae bacterium
AAAACTGACTGTACTGTTGCTATTTATGGTGAAAGTGGAACAGGAAAGGAACTCATTGCAAGGGCTATCCATCACAAAAGCAATCGCACGAAAGGCCCATTTATTACCTTAAACTGTGGCGCCATCCCGGAGGGTTTATTGGAAAATGAATTCTTCGGACACATCCGTGGAGCATTCCCAGGCGCTTATGAATCTAAAGAAGGACTATTCGTACAAGGAGACGGAGGCACTATTTTTTTAGACGGAATTGGCAATACATCACCGGCATTGCAGGTCAAACTTCTAATTGTATTACAAGAAAGAGAAGTTAAACCAATTGGTGGCACAAAGAGTGTTAAGGTCAATGTAAGGGTCATCGTAGCCTCTAATACAGATATACAAAAGGCTGTAAACGAAGGAAAATTTCGTGAAGACTTGTTTTACAGAATCCATGTCGTGCCCATTTATATCCCCCCCTTACGTGAAAGGAAGGACGATATCCCCTTATTAGCTACTTACTTTATGACGGGATTTTGTAAGGTGCTTAAAAAAGATATAAAAGGGTTTACACCTGCTGCTATTCAAAGAATGATGCTTTACGACTGGCCGGGTAATATACGCGAATTGCAGAGTAAAGTCGAACACGCCGTTGTTATGGCTAATAAAGATATTATAGCAACAGAGGATCTCTTTACCAGCGCAAATACTCTCAAGAACAACTTCAATTCATACAGAGATGCCAAAGAAAGATTTGAACGCGAATATCTTGAAAATCTTTTAAGAATAAACAAAGGAAACATCACAAATGCTTCAAAAACGGCGAAACGTTACAGAGCCGATATCTATAAACTGATCAAGAAACATAATATAAATCCTGAAAATTATAAAAATGATCTTAGTTCAACTAACACCGAAAAGTTTTGCACCTAATCAGAACTAATCAAAACCCATTATTCGAGATATTTTGACCTGTGTGAAAAAACATACACAATGAAAATAAACAACAAGAATTTTATTGAAATCAAATTGTATTAACAATAATATAGTAACAGTGGTCAAGAACTATGCTGAGAGCGTTCTCGGTGGCTTGACTTAAGTTTCCTAAAAATGTGAGGAGGAGAAGGACATGTTAAAGAAGTTTGGTTATGGTTTAATTGTGGCAGGCGCTTTGATGCTCGGGGTTGGTGTTGTAAATGCAGTATCTGTTAGCTCTGCTATGGCAGCAGAGGAAAATAAGTGTGACAAATGCGGAGATTTACCATCCAAGCCGGCCAAAGATTGCAAGTGTGCTTGTCATACAGCAAAACACTAATTTTATTATTTACCTCTGGGTTCATAATATTATTAACATTAAAAAAGGCAACTCGTGAGGGTTGCCTTTTTTTATATTAGGCCGCCTTCAATAAACCTCATTATAATATCGTAACGCATTCCATAACTACACACCTCTATGTTCCGTTTATTTCCAGAAATAACAATTATCGTTATTTTCAAGTAACTTTCTGGCAGGCATTCTGTTACCCTATCCGCCCATTCTATTACGGAAACACCATTTCCATAAACAATCTCATCACTCCCGATATCCAGCATCTCATGAGCATCTTCCAGTCTGTACGCATCAAAATGATATAGTGGTATCCGGCCTTCATATCTGTGTACCAGTGAGAATGTAGGGCTTTTCACGGCGCGTTTA
>JANLHY010000295.1 GCA_024653795.1 Candidatus Brocadiaceae bacterium
ATGTCCAATTTTCTGTCCTTTACTTCTCTCAATAAATCATTGATTATCCAGTTAGAAAATGCCTTGGGACGATCCAGGATTTTCACGCATTCCTCAAAGAAATCTGCAAGCACCTTTTCTTCTGTAAGGATACTGGCGTCATAATCCGAGAGTTTACATGCCTCAATAAACCTCTGTTTTCTTGCAAGTGGAAGTTCGGGAATAGAATTTTTTACCTCAGACAGCCACTTTTCGTCAATTAAGACCGGCAAAAGGTCTGGCTCAGGGAAATACCGATAATCCTGTGACTCTTCCTTTGAACGCATATGCTGGCTCTTCTCGCCTACCTCATCCCATAATCTGGTTTCCCTGTCAATGATTTCTCCCCTGTTCAGCAATTCAGCCTGTCTGATTGCCTCGTATTCAATAGCCTTTATAACAGACTTCATCGAGTTAAGATTTTTTATTTCGACCCTGTTGCCGAGCTTGTCGGTCCCCTTTTTTCTCAGTGAAATACTCGCCTCAAACCTGAGAGAACCTTCCTGCATTTTACAATCGGAAATTTCCGTGTATAAAAGTATTTTCCTCAAGGTTTGCATGTAACTTTCTACCTCGTCCACGTTTCTCATATCAGGATAAGACACAATTTCAAGCAACGGAACACCAGCCCTGTTGAAGTCTACCAGGCTGTAATCAGCCCCTAATTCTTCAGGATGGATAAGTTTGCCTGCCTCTTCTTCCAAATGAACATTATGGATACGAACCTTCTTCATTGTCCCATTCACACTCATGTTCATGTAGCCATCAACCCCCAGATTATAATAATTTTGGGAAATCTGGTAATTTTTAGGCAAATCGGGGTAATAATAGCTTTTTCTATCGAAATTCGTGAAGCGGTTAATCTCACAATCCAAAGCAACTGCCGCCTTTAATGCATATTCAAATGCCTTTTTATTCATAACCGGTAAAACCCCTGGCATACCAAGGCAAATTGGACACACATGCGTATTAGGCTCGGCGCCAAATTTCGTACTGCATCCACAAAACAACTTGGTTATTGTGGCTAGTTCTGCATGGGTTTCCAAACCAATAACAACTTCATATTCCATATTAACAACCTTCAGCAATTTCTTTTTGCCACCAAGACACCAAGTCAGAAAGTTTTATCTGAGGCTCTGTGTTTCTGTGGCCATTTATAATTTAATCACACTTACACGGATGAACTTTTTAGTGGAGGCTTCTTCAAATGAAAATCAGTCTCTCGTTCAAAAGCATATGCAATTTGTAAGATTTTTTTCTCTTCAAAATGTTTTGCAAGGATTTGCATTCCGATGGGCAACCCAGTTTTTGAAAATCCACAAGGAATGGAAATACCCGGAATGCCTGCAAGATTAGCTGGAATGGTATAGATATCGGAAAGATACATTTCCAAAGGATTATTAGCACGCTCCCCGATTTTAAAGGCAGGAACAGGAGACGTTGGGCACATTACGCAATCAACCTTTTCAAATGCTGCGTCAAAATCGCTTTTAATTAAATTTCTTACTTTCGATGCCTTCAGATAGTATGCGTCATAATAGCCGGAACTCAGTGCATAATTTCCCAGCATGATACGGCGTTTGACTTCGTTACCAAACCCCTCTGAACGAGTGCGGCAGTACATATCAATTATTCCGCGCGATTCGCTCGTCCGATAGCCATATTTCACGCCGTCATATCTGGCTAAATTCGAGCTTGCTTCTGCGTTTGCTACAATATAATAAACAGCAACGGCATACTCAGTATGCGGTAAAGATATGTCGACAACTGTTGCGCCAAGTTTTTCATATAGCTTCAAGGCATCCTTTACTGCCTTACTGACCTCTGCATTCAAGCCGCCTGCAAAATATTCCTTCGGGATACCAATCCGTAAACCCTTAACGCCTGAATCAATTCCCTGTAAATAATCCGGAACGGATACCTGTGCAGAAGTTGAGTCATAAGAATCATACCCGGCTATTACCTGCAACAGGAGCGCTGCGTCTTTTACGTCTTTCGTAAAAGTGCCTATCTGGTCTAAGGAAGACCCGAAGGCGATCAGTCCATATCGGGACACCATGCCGTACGTCGGTTTTATCCCCACAACACCACAAAGGGCTGCTGGTTGTCTCACAGAACCACCCGTATCAGACCCAAGAGCCAGAAATGAGAAATCTGCGGCTACAGCAGCGGCTGAACCACCGCTAGATCCACCGGGAACACATTCATGATTCCATGGATTGCGTGTTATTTTATAACCAGAATTTTCTGTAGATGACCCCATTGCAAATTCGTCTAAATTCGTTTTGCCTATAATTATGGCATCTTCTTCTTTCAGACGTTTAACAACAAAGGCATCATAAGGGGGGGTGAAATTTTGAAGGATCTTTGAAGCACAGGTAGTGGTTAAATTTTTTGTGCAGATGTTATCTTTAACGGCGATCGGAATGCCTGCAAGCAATCCTACCTTCTGACGATTCTCAATCTTTTTGTCAATTTCTGAGGCTTTTTCTAAGGCTTCTTTTTCATTTATCGTTATGAATGCTTGAACGTTCGGTTCGATATCTTTTATCCATTTAAATAGCTTCCCGACAAGTTCGGTTGCTTGTATTTCTTTGGATAATATTTTTTCTTTTATTTGGAGTGCGGTAAGTCCTAAGAGTCTCAAAGATGCTTCTCTTATTATCTGAATATTTTTATTCAATTACTTTTGGTACTTTAAAAAAAACACCCATTGCGGAAGGAGCATTGTTTAGGGCGTCTTCTCTTGAAATTGACGGTTCCAATTTATCCTCTCTAAATACATTGGTTGTATTTATGGAGTATGCCATTGGTTTGATATCTTCAGTATTTAATTTGCTCAGTTTTTCTATATAGGACAATATATCACTGAGCTGGTGAATAAACACTTCTTTTTCCTGATCGGAAAGTTCGATCCGGGAAAGATTTGCAATGTATTCAATAGTCTTTTTATCAATTTTCATAGAAAGATTGCAGAGTAAGGCGGCGGCAATAAATAAAGGTATCAACTCAATGTGTCGAATTGGGTCGAATGATGTAATTCCAATCGCCATGAAACTTGTTGCGCTCTAAGTTTACGCTCTCCATTTCCTCGTCCGAAACTTTCCGTCCAGTTGGGTATTTTCGACGATCTAAGCGACAGGTCACTTTCAAGCCCTTCGCCGTGGTCGTTCTTGAGATCAAGTTCACGATCGTTTCATAATCCCGCAACGGCTCCCCTCTCCAATTCGATGAGATGAATGAAAACATCCGATGTTCAATCTTGTTCCATTTGCTGGTGCCCGGAGGAAAATGACATACCGAAAGTGAAATCCCAGTTTCATCAGAAAGCTTTTGTAATTCCAATTTCCATAATCGCAGTCGTGAACCATTGCTCCCCCCGCCGTCGGCCGTGATGACAATATTCCTGGCTTTTGGGTACAAGCGCCGACCTTCAAAACGCCACCAGCCAAGAATGGATGCCACTGCAAACGCACCCGTGTCATGGTCAGTGCCTACATTCACGAAGCCCTTGTTACGACCCAAGTCATAAATACCATATGGATAGGCGCGAGGCACTGCAGGATTCGGGAAATCGTGCCCGTTCACAGGGGTGGGATTTCTTACGGGACGCCATTGTTGACCGCCATTTTCGTAGTTGCCGATGAGTTCTTTTTTCTTGGTGTCCACTTAAATAACTGGTGTACCCGCGGCCAAAGCCTTCTTTACCTGAGCGTTGATATAACGGAACTGCGCGTCTCGATCAGGATGGTCTTCGCCTTCCTCGGTCTTACGGTTGCTTTGTAGGCTGTAGTTCTGCTCGTGCAATAGTTGGGCGACCTTCACATAGCTAATCGGATGTTGTTGCCTTGTCAGTTGCGCAGCCAGTGCCCGCGTGCTTTTACATATCCAGCGCAAGGGGGATTCAGGATCGCCCCGCGTTTCGGGTTCGATCAAGCGGTTCAATGCATCCAGAAGCTGGGGATCATTCGCTGTAATCTTCTTTCTCCCAGCACCAACACGACGGATATGTCTCTCCGAAGGACAATAACCGTTCTTGATATCTTGAATACCACGGGCAATAGCCTTGCGTGACAATCCACTGGCTCTGCTAACGGTTGAAATTCCACCATAGCCAAAGGTCATCGCTTCGTTGGCCGCCACAATGCGTCGGGTACGTTCATCCAGAAGAGGCCAGACGGTTGCAAATTTCTGCTGTAGCGGAGCAATGAATTTCATACCATGACATCATATCCAATACTTCTCCGAGTTGCTACCTTTATTTATTAACGCAGCCTTACTTTGTTTCTATGATGGCGACTTTACTACTTTACCGGCGCTAATACAGCGAGTACAGACCTTGATTCTCTTTGCTGAGCCGTTAATCTTAGCCCTCACCATCTGCAAATTCGGCCTAAACGTTCTTTTTGTTTTGCCGGTAATTTTCCTTCCTACACCACCCTTCCACTTAGCTAACCCTCTCCGTTCTATCTGATTTCCAACCTGAGTTTTTTTCCCACATAATTCACATACGCGTGACATAATTATACCCCCGTCTCAATAATATTTTTATCCCACTGCTTTATCGTTCTTTTCCCAGCAATCTTCACATAAACCCTGGATTTGCAAACGATGAGAATCTGCCGTAAATTTATTCTTTCTACAAACTTCGTCCTGAAGCTTTTCTATCCTGTGTTCTGTAAATTCAATTATCTTTCCACAATTATTGCAAACCAAATGGTCATGGTGTTCGTGTCCGTACACATGTTCATAGTGTGCATGTCTTTCACCAAAAATAACTTCTCTTAATAAGCCACTTTTCACAAGCAAGGCCAAGGTACGATAAATCGTAGCCTTTGAAATTTTCATGTCGTTTAGTCTGAGATCGACCAATAATTCGTCTGCCTCAAAATGTTTGTGGTTTTCAAACACACGATTCAGTATCGCCTGTCTTTCAGACGTAAACTTTAATTTTTTCGATGTTAGATATTCTTTAAAAATATCGTCTTTTGAAAGCATACCAGCATCTTAAATATATTTAGAGTATAAAAAATTTGCTTAATTAAATAAAAAACCCATCTCGAAAATTCGAGACGGGTTTTTATAATAATTCCCGGCAGTAACCTACTCTCCCAGCTTTCACCAGTACCATCGGCGTAAGAACCTTAACTACCGTGTTCGGTATGGGAACGGGTGTATCATTCTTACTATGCCCACCGGAAAAAATAATGATCATGAATGACTTAACGGTAACAATTGACACTCTGCACGAGTAAAAATAAAAAGTCAAGCTTTTCGACTAATTAGTACCAGTCAGCTGAGTATATTACTATACTTACACCTCTGGCCTATCAACCTCGTAATCTTCAAGGTGTCTCTCTTCCTATAAAGGAAAACGATATCTAGTTTTGGAGTTGGCTTCATGCTTATATGCCTTCAGCATTTATCCATTCCGTACATAGCTACCCAGCGATGCCGTTAGCACGACAACTGGTTCACCAGAGGTACGTCCATCCCGGTCCTCTCGTACTAAGGACAGATCTCCTCAAATATCGTCCACCCACGGCAGATAGGGACCGACCTGTCTCACGACGGTCTAAACCCAGCTCGCGTACCGCTTTAATCTGTGAACTCCAGAACCCTTGGGACCTTCTCCAGCCCCAGGATGCGATGAGCCGACATCGAGGTGCCAAACCGCCCCGCCGCTATGGACGCTCGGGGGCGATCAGCCTGTTATCCCCGGAGTACCTTTTATCTGTTGAGCGATGGCGTTTCCACACACAACCACCGGATCACTAGGCCCTGCTTTCACATCTGCTCGACTTATAGGTCTCGCAGTCAAGCTTCCTTCTGCCCTTACACTCTACGTGCGGTTGCCAAGCGCACTGAGGAAGCCTTTGGACTCCTCCGTTACTCTTTAGGAGGAGACCGCCCCAGTCAAACTGCCCACCTATCACTGTCCCAAATCCGGATTCACGGAGTTTAGTTAGAATTTTAACATAGTAAGAGTGGTATTTCAACGTCGACTCTGCCCCAGCCAGAGCTGGGACTTCATAGTCTCCCACCTATCCTACGCATACTGTGCCAAAACCCAATAATAGGCTACAGTAAAGGTTCACGGGGTCTTTCCGTCTTGCCGCGGGTACGTGGCATCTTCACCACGACTACAATTTCGCCGAGTCC
>JANLHY010000298.1 GCA_024653795.1 Candidatus Brocadiaceae bacterium
TACGAAAAGACTATCCAGTTGATGGAAGACAACCCGCTACACTCACAGAGATATACCGAAAGGACGAGACTGAGGCGTGACGGCGATTCCCACTGCAACCACAACACACCTGATGACCATCAATATGGGTCCGCAACATCCCAGTACACATGGTGTGCTGAGGCTTTTGTTGGAACTCGATGGGGAAATGATTATCAAAGCAGTGCCTCATGTTGGATTTCTCCACAGGGGCGTAGAAAAACTTGCAGAGTACAGGACATATCATCAGTTCATTCCTCTTACCGACCGGTTGGATTATGTAGCGCCATTTTCAAACAATCTTGCCTATGCCCTTACGGTTGAGAAATTACTCGGCATGGAAGTTCCCGAACGGGCACAGCACATACGGGTGATTTTATGCGAACTCACGAGGATTTCTTCACACTTGTTGTGGCTTGCAACGCACGCCCTGGATCTCGGCGCAATGACCGTATTCTTTTACTGCTTCAGGGAACGCGAGACGATTTACGATATCTTTGAAATGGTTTCAGGGGCAAGAATGAATCTTTCTTATATTCGGGTGGGAGGCGTATCAATGGATTTACCCGGAGGTTTCCTGGAAAAAACGAGAAATTTTGTTGCCGAATTTCCCGCACGGCTCAATGAATACGAAACCCTCCTGACGGATAATCCTATATGGAAAAAACGCACTGTTGGCGTTGGCGTTATTTCTGCTGAAGATGCCATTGATTATGGGCTGAGCGGGTCAAGCTTACGAGGTTCCGGGGTCTACTGGGATATCAGAAAGGCAGAACCCTATTCCAGCTATGACAAATATCATTTTACCGTTCCTCTGGGTAAAAACGGGGATGTGTATGATCGATATCGTGTGCGTATTGAAGAGATGAGGCAGAGCAATAGCATCGTCCATCAGGCCTTAAATATTCTTCCCAAGGGAGACTTTATTGCCAGGATACCTAATATTACGTTACCCACGAAAGAGGACGTAGAAACAAAGATGGAGTCTATGATCCAGCATTTTAAAATCATTATTGATGGTATCCGTCCGCCGAAGGGAGAGGTGTATTCCAGTATTGAGGCTCCAAAAGGTGAATTGGGATTTTACATAGTAAGCGACGGGTCCAGTCATCCCTATCGTTTAAAAATCCGCCCTCCTTCTTTTGTCAATCTTGAGGCGCTACCAAAGATGGTGGAGGGACGATTACTCCCGGACGTCGTTGCCGTAATCGGGAGTTTAGACATTGTCCTGGGAGAAATTGACCGCTAAAGCCGTTGAAACCACAGATTGCACAGATGACACAGATAAAAAAGCAATATAATACGAAAATAACCTGTAGCGCGGGAGGTTTATCCCCCGCTCACTGCCGACCACACCTGCCCTCGACTACGATCGGGGAAGGGATCGGCGCTACAATTTCGTGTTCTCTTGTGAACTCGATGGCTCATGGGAGTCCGGTACGAAAATGAACGAACAATCCGCAAATAAAGAGACAGTAGACCTTTCAAAGGTAGAAAAGGTACTGGAAAAATATAAAGACGTTCGAGGAGCGGTAATTCCTATTTTGCAAAAAACACAGGCCGAATATGGTTTTCTGCCTGAGCCTGTGATTGATTATATTGCGCAAAGTTTGAATATGAGCGCAGAAGAAATAATAGGAGTGACCTCATTCTATGCCCAATTTCATTTGAAACCGCGCGGGCATCATATTGTTAAGGTATGTTGTGGAACTGCTTGCCATGTGAAAAATGCTAAAGCGCTTTCTTCCAAAGTCCGTGAAAAATTAAAAATCAACATAAACGAAACTACCGAAGATAAATTATTTACCTTTGAAGAAGTATCTTGCGTTGGAGCCTGTGGAATAGCGCCAGTGGTAATGATTGACGAGGATGTCCACGGAGAAATATCCCCTGATAAACTCAATGATGTATTAGATGCATATAAAAAATCGGGAGTGTAAAACAGTTAGAGTTGCAAGATAAAAGTAAACCTTTATAGTTTTATTGTTAAAATGGATGCTAAATCTGTGCCTTTAGAAGATAAAAACAAAATCGAAAAAACGGAGACCGAAACTCAACCCGTAGTTGCTGTTTGTCTGGGAACAGGCGGGATTGCTGCGGGAGGCGATAAAGTATTCAAAAAATTTGAAGATGAAATTAAAAAATTAAGTTTGGATGCTTCTATAGGAAAACGTGTTTGCAGGACAGCCAAAACTGGTTGCAGAGGTTTGTGCGCGAGGGATGTTCTGGTAGATGTAACTATCCCTGGACTGGAAACCTTAACCTATGAGAGAGTTACTGTTGATATGGTGCCTCAAATAATTGAGGAGCATCTTATAAAGAATACCCCGGTAAACAAATGGTTAGCAAAGGAAGATTATCACAAATTTCATGATAGCCAGCAAAGACTCGTCCTTGCTAACTGTGGAATAATCGACCCAGAGAACATTGACGAGTATATAGCAAGGGGCGGTTACACAGCGCTTAAAAAGGTTTTAGAGACGATGACGCGGCAAGATGTAATACAAGAAATTAAAAAATCAGGTCTCAGAGGTCGCGGCGGCGGCGGTTTTCCAACAGGTGAAAAATGGGCATCGGGCGCTAAGTATTCCGCTGATGAGAAATTTATCCTTTGTAATGCTGACGAAGGTGACCCGGGGGCTTTTATGGATAGAAGTCTTATGGAAGGCGATCCCCACGCAGTTCTGGAAGGTATGATTATCGGGGGATATGCCATAGAAGCTACAAGCGGCTATGTATATATACGCGCCGAGTACCCGCTGGCCGTTAAACGATTACGCTATGCCCTTCAGCAAGCCAAGGAACGGGGGTTCTTGGGGAAAAATATTTTAAATAGTAATTATAGCCTTGATATCTTTATAAAAGAAGGTGCAGGAGCCTTTGTCTGCGGTGAATCGACTGCACTGCAATATTCTATTGAGGGTAAGCGAGGTATGCCGCGCACGAGACCGCCGCAGTCGGTAGAGGCAGGTTTATGGGATAAACCTACCGTATTAAATAATGTAGAAACCTTTGGTAATGTGCCGATTATTATTAACCGTGGCGCAGACTGGTATTCAAAAATTGGCACCGAAAAGAGCAAAGGAACGAAAATCTTTTCCTTAACCGGGAAAGTAAAAAATCCAGGCCTTATTGAAGTCCCTATGGGCGCCACAATCAGGCAAATTGTATTTGATATTGGCGGCGGCATTCCTAAAAAGAAAAAATTTAAGGCAGTACAAATCGGGGGGCCATCTGGTGGATGCCTGCCTGAGTCCTTATTGGATTCTCCTGTCGATTTTGAATCGCTGCTTAGCCTGGGCGCTATGATGGGTTCTGGTAGTTTTGTGGTCGTTGATGAAGCCACATGTATGGTAGACTTAGCCCGATTCTTTATGAACTTTTGTGCGAGTGAATCATGTGGAAAATGTCCTCCCTGCCGGATTGGCACTACCCTTATGCTGGATATCCTCATCCGCATTACACAAGGGCAGGGAGAAGAGAGCGACCTGGAAACTTTAGAGCAGATGAGTGATGAAATCAAGACGATGTCCCTCTGCGGACTTGGTCAATCTGCTCCGAATCCTGTGAAATCCACACTCAGATATTTTAAGGACGAATATATAGCGCATATTCGCGATAAAACCTGTCCTACCGCTAGCTGTGCCGCCCTTCACAGGTACGAAGTCACGTCTGAAAAATGTACGAAATGTATGGCATGTGTTCGCAAGTGCCCTGTGAAGGCAATCAGCGGCAGCACAAAAGAAGTCGCTTTTATTGATAAAGAGAAATGTATTAAGTGTAATCTGTGTTACGAAAAATGTAATTTCATGGCAATCAAATGAAGACGATACATCTTGTTATTGACGATAAACCGATTATAGCGCCTGAAGGCGCCAATATATTCCAGGCATCTTTAGATAACGGCATTTATATTCCAGGACTTTGTTATCATCCCAAACTTTCACAATTTGGCGGCTGCAGGCTATGCATGGTAGAGGTCACTGAACGAAGGACGGGACACAGATTCGCGTGCGCTCATCCGGTATCCGAAGGCATGATTGTAAAGGTGAATACTCCAAAAGTAATCCAGTACAGGAAATCAGTAATGGAGTTTCTGCTTGCGCATCACCCGCTTGATTGTCCTACCTGCGATAAAGCCGGCGAATGCGGGTTGCAGGATGTTACTCATGAACTGAATCTATTCCCGGGTCGTTTTAAGACGGTGAGGATGGATGCCCCAATGATTCGGGATAATCCGCTCCTGGAATTAAACCGAAACAGGTGTATCCTGTGCGGCCGATGCGTTAAAACATGTAAAGAGATAGAAGGAGTTGGCGCTATTGATTTTCAAAACCGGGGCATCAAAACGGTTATTGGCACTGCTTTCGACAGACCTCTGGAATGTAGTTTTTGCGGTGGTTGTACCGCAGTCTGTCCAACAGGCGCATGGCAGGATAGAACGCTGGGATTCAAAGGAAGACCATGGGAATTCAATAAAACTCCAACGATTTGCCCTTATTGTGCTGTCGGATGTACTGTTGTGTTAAATACGAAAATGGAAAGCGTAAGGCGCATTACTTCGGATGATTATACCGGAATAAACGAAGGCAACCTCTGTGTCAAAGGCAGATTTGGCCATGAATTTATCCATTCTCCCGAACGTATTAAAACTCCATTAATCAGAAAGAACGGCGAATTATATCCAACCTCGTGGGATGAAGCTATTGAATATGTCGCAAAAAAATTCCAGCAAATTATAAACGAACACGGGGGGACGGCTATCGGCGGCATTGGTTCTGAAAAATGCACCAATGAAGACAATTACCTCTTCCAGAAATTCTGCCGGTCGGTGTTAGGGACTAATACTATTGATAACATGGCCAATATAAAGTCACCTGCTTTAAATGGTTTGATTTATGAGTCTGTCATTAATGGAATGACGTCTGCATCACTGAAGGAAATAGAGCATGCAAATACCCTGTTTTTTATAGGGGCTGATATGACGGAGGCACATCCTGTGGCTGGCGTCATGGCGAGAAAGGCTATAAGGTTGAACAACGCTAATCTCATCATTGCCAATGAAAGAGGGGTGCAATTCAATAGTATTGCCAAGAATGACATTCGCTTACAGTACGCACTGGGAAGCCAAATCATATTGATTAACGCCTTGATTAAAGTAATTATCGATGAGAAACTCGTTGATTTAAAAAAGGTAGAAACATCAACAAATAATTTTGATAAATTACGCTCCTTGTTCAATGAGTTCCATGTAGAGGAAGCATCTAAAATAACTGGTGTTACCAAGGAGGCAATCAGGAACGCAGCGTTATTATTAACAAAGCCAGGAAATTGCTGTATCGTCTGCGGCAAAGATATTGAAGAAAGCCCATTGGGTGCGGATACGATAAGGGCATTGATGAACCTCTGCGCACTGCTAAATCCTGCTTATAGTGGAGATGCAGGTTCCGGTAAGGTTTCGCTTTTCTTTTCAAGGTCTCATAATAACTCTCAGGGTGTAAATGATATGGGTGTAGTACCGGGATTCTTTCCGGGATATGTCAATATTAATGATACGTCCAATAAGGAGATTATCGAAAAGTCATGGGGTGTAAAATTCCCTGATGCTATCTTTAAAAAAGACCACGAAAATGTTATTGACCTGGCGCTCAACAGCAAGTTAAAAGCGCTCTATATCATGGGAGAAAACCTCGTTATAAACTACCCAAATGGCAAGAAAATTAAAGAGGCCTGCCAGAAGATAGATTTCATTGTTGTCCAGGATACCTTTCTGACGGAAACTGCTCAACTGGCAGATGTTGTCCTTCCTGCTGCCACTTTTGCAGAGAAGGAAGGTACATTTACCAATATGGGCATGACTGTACAAAGGCTAAACAAGGCCATTAAGCCAGTGGGGGATGCGAAACCGGATTGGCAAATTATCTGTAGTCTGGCACAAAAGATGGGTAGCCATTATTCGTACGTATCCCCAAAAGAAATTTTATCTGAGATAGAAAATATATCTCCTATGTACGCGGGGATTAATTACGACCGCTTAAAAAGGAAAGAATTTCACTGGGCGTCTTCTGTGTATAATAAAAATAAATCAGCGAAATATACGTTTGGCATTGCTAAGCCAAAATCTTCAGAGATCAGGAAAAATAAGGATTTCCCATTTGTATTGCTAACTGGCTCCAGTCTGAATCATCAGGGTACCTTTTCCAGACATTCAAAGTCCTTGATATCAGTTGCCCCAGAATGTTTTATTGAAATAAATAAAAAGGATGCGCAAGTATTGCAAATCAATAATGGGGATAGGGTCGCAATTGAATCCGCTCAAAACAAACTAACACTCAAGGCAAAGGTTACCAGTAAATTGCCCGAAAGAGTAGTATTTGTTTCAGAAGATTACGAGCGGGTACCTGTCAATATCCTGCGTGATAGGGTACATACTCTTGTCAAAATATACAAGGAGACAGTGTAAATATATGGCGAAGAAAGGGCAAACATATTTTTGTGAGATCTGCCGGCAAAAAGTCTTTGTTGCAGAAGAGGGATTTGGCGTGCTGGTGTGCTGCGGTCAGGAAATGAAGCTTGTCGGAGTCAAGGGGATGATGGCCACCTGGACAACGGCCCATCATGGGCCTGATGGGGGAGTAATTTTTGTGTGTAACGTATGCAAACAAAAGATAAAGGTTGTCGTGGAAACGACGGGTATCTTAGAGTGCTGCGGTCAAAGAATGCAGCGGGAAGAGGCAGATACCAGTAAAGAGTGAAAAGTGCTTATTAAATTACAAATTTGAACCCGCGAAGGGGTTTTAATGGGTTTTTTATGAATAAAGAATTTATTGCTTATTTTATTATCGCCTGCGTTAAGATTTTGCTTGTGTTCGGGGTGGTACAGTTTATGATTATCTCCATGATCTGGCTCGAAAGGAAGATCATGGCGCACATGCAGGTTCGCCTTGGGCCAATGCGTGTCGGTCCGCACGGCTTGTTGCAGCCAATAGCAGATGGTATAAAGCTTCTATTCAAGGAAGATATTATCCCGGAAAAGGCAAGTAAGTTGCTCTTTGTACTGGCGCCCATAATGACCGTGGTGCCCGCACTGATTACCTTTGCCGTCATTCCCTTCGGGGATAAGGTAAAGATTTTTGGATATAACGTAGACCTTGTAATTACCGATATCAATATTGGTTTTCTTTATATATTTGCAGTATCTTCCTTAGGTATTTATGGCATTGTTATGGCTGGTTGGGCATCGAATAACAAATATTCGTTATTGGGCGGGATCAGGTCTACGGCACAGATGATCAGCTATGAACTGCCACTCGGATTATCGCTTATTGGAGTTGTCATGCTGACGGAGTCGTTAAGCCTTGTGGATGTGGTTAATGGGCAGGCGAGACTGTGGAATATTGTGTTACAACCCATTGGGTTTTTTATTTATTGCACCAGCGCTTTTGCAGAGGTGAATCGTTGCCCATTTGACATCCCGGAGGCTGAATCAGAGCTTGTAGCAGGTTACCATACGGAATACAGCAGTATGAAATTCGCCACGTTTTTCATGGCCGAATATGCCAACATGATTACGGTATCTGCCATTGCCGTAACCTTTTTCCTGGGAGGATGGCACGGGCCATTCTTACCGCCGGTGGTATGGTTCATGCTAAAATTATCAGCTTGCTTATTTTTCTTTATTTGGGTAAGGTCAACGTATCCAAGGCTTAGATACGACCAACTGATGAATTTTGGCTGGAAATTCTTGTTGCCGCTTTCCCTGTTCAATATATTGCTCACGGGATTTATCATGATTCTTAAAGGATAATATGATCGTACCATTAATTAAAGGTCTCGTGCTCACAATCAAGAGATTTCTCAACCCGAATACGTGCGTCACAATGCAGTACCCCGACGAGCGGCCAAAACTTGCATCAAGGTTTCGCGGGCTGCCTGAACTACAGATAGGAAAAGACGGGAGAGAAAAGTGCGTTGCTTGCGGGCTGTGCGCCAGGGTTTGTCCCTCTCAATGCATCTCTGTCGAAGGGGCGGAGGATGAAACAAACAGGAGATACCCAAAAGTTTATGAGTTGGATGCCTTTCGATGTATTTTTTGCGGGTTTTGTGAAGAGGCATGTCCCGTAAGGGCGATAATCCTCAGAGATACCTTCGAACTGGCAACGTATGACAATAAGAACGTTTTCGATAAGGAAAAGCTGTTAGACCTTACGAGGAAAAGAAATTTGCCGCGGTAAGTCTTAATTAAAATTTTAGATTTACGATTTCAGATTTACCTCCCCCTTTATCCCCCTCACGGAGGGGGACAAAGGGGGAGGGCAATTCGTAAATATCTCTGTGCTGGTTCAGGCTTGTAGCCTGAACCGAAATATTTCGGTTCAATCGAGGACGATTGAACCAGCAAAAATGAGCCATTAACAGAAAGCGCAACCGAGACGGTTACGCTACTAATTTGAAATTTCTGAATATGAGCACAGCAAAAACTAAGCGAGAAATGAAATCATAATCTTATGGAAGCATATTTATTTTATATTGTAGCAACAATCGCTGTAATCTCTGGGGTCTATCTCATTTTTGAGAAAAACCCTGTCTTCAGCGCTTTATACCTTATTCAGACGATGGTCTGCATTGCAGTACTCTATATATTACTTGAGGCGCAGTTCATTGCTGCGGTTCAAATCATTGTGTACGCAGGCGCTATTATGGTGCTCTTCCTGTTTGTAATTATGTTGTTAAACCTGAATATCAAAGAGGAGGCAAAAAACGCCTTGCCATTTCAGAGGATACCTGCCGTCGTTATGGGGATTGTTCTGTTTGCCGCTATTTGTATGATAATAAAATCAGGATTACTGCAGGGAAAACATGACGAATATACCACTGCTTACGTAAATACAATTGGAAATACAAGAGTGATTGGCAATTTATTGTTCACTGATTATCTCCTGCCATTTGAGATAACTTCTATCTTGTTATTTGTAGCGGCAATCGGGGCCATTATGCTGGCGAAAAGGAAGCTATAAGATGATTACCATTACTCATTATCTGGTGCTGAGCGCAATTCTGTTTACGCTGGGCGTTGTCGGCGTTTTAGTGCGGAGAAATGC
>JANLHY010000078.1 GCA_024653795.1 Candidatus Brocadiaceae bacterium
ATCGCTGATTATAATAGCCGGTTCACTATCGTATATGTCTTTTGTGTTAACGACAAGCATTGCCATAGGATGTTTTATCAGCATTGCTTTATTAAAGACCACCTGGTGGACGATACAATATGCGGTGCGGCATAAAAGGGAGAAAATCAAGGGTTTTTTCCTCTCGATAAGTTTCCTGAAGTACTTTATCATAGGGTCCATGTTACTTTCGGCCTGCTTATTCCTGGAGATTAATGCTGCCGCTATGGCTCTTGGTCTAAGTATGGTCGTGGCAGTAATTGTTATGAAGGTTGGAAGCAGATTATTTGTAAATTATATGAACAGGCCGGTTAAAGTGCCTTTAAAAAATGTTAAGTCAGGTTTCCTAACTCGAACGAGTCGGAATCCGTAGCGCGGGTGGTTTATCCCCCGCCCCCGTATCAAGTATCAAGTACGGGGCAGGCATTGGCCGACCACAAGGGATCGGCACTACATTTTTTTTGCTAAAAATGTCAAAATGTTTTTATTAAGCGCTGGGACGCAGATAAGCGCAGATAAAATTAAGTACAGACGCACAGCAGTGCGTCGCTACACTAAGGGATTGACAACAAATAACATGAATAACTTCATGTTGCTGTGCCATCAGGGCTAAAGCCCAGGTAGGGCGTGTATCCACTAACCCCAGCCTTAAGGCTGGGGTTAGTAACGGTCTTATCGTTCGACTGAGCTCACGACGAAGTCTGAATTGGGCTTTAGCCCTGAAAGTGACTGATCTTCAAAGTGTCGGACAAGTAGAGACGACCCGCCGGGTCGTCTCTACAAGTTCAGTTTATTTACTGTCAATCCCTAAATGGGTGATTACCTGTGATTATTTATGTCGTTGAAAAATCCCTGTCTGCCGACAGGCAGGAGTGTAAATCAGCGTTCATCCGTGGCCAATTGCAATTTTTAGGTTGAAAAATTCGTAAATCAGGTTCTGCCTGGTTCTGGTCCTATGCGCTGGTTCAGGGCTTGTAGCCTGAACCAAAACATTTTGGTTCAATCGAGGACGATTGAACCAGCAAAAGCAATTAAAAAACTTGTCCTCGTGTAAACGGGGATGGAACCGCAAATGGATTCCCGCTAAAGCTTGTCCTCGCATGATGTTAGCGGGGAGCATGCGGGAATGACATAGACATATAAGGTGTCTCTTGTTTATTGCCGTTACTATTAAGAAAGGGGTGTAAGTTCTGTGTCAGCAAGTGGTGGAAGTGAAAGTACGCCTGAATTACCATCGTTTATAGATTTTGTGCCTATCGAACATTATACCCAACTTTTGGGCTTAACGAAGCACGATTTGACGCCCATAATTATGTCTGCAATAGTAATTATCTTTCTGGGCATATTTTCTATTGTTGCCACAAGAAGGTTGCAAAAGGTGCCTGGAAGACTGCAAGCGCTATTGGAGATTATTGTAGAATTGCTTGGAAATTTTACTAAATCACAGATGGGGCGTGTTGCAGAACGATTTGTTCCACTTATAGGGACATTCTTTATATATATCTTTATCATGAATATGATGGGGCAGATTCCCCTCTTTCATTCGTCCACGAGTAATTTGAATACAACGATTCCCCTGGCGTTAATGGTTTTCTTTGTTACTCAATATCAGGGTATAAAGAATAATGGTGTTATAGGTTATTTTAAGCATATGATAGGTAAGCCAATCTGGCTTGCGCCATTGTTGTTTCCCCTGCACTTACTGCAGGAATTTCTTACTCGTCCGCTTTCTCTGTCAATGCGTCTCTTTGGTAATATTATGGGTGAGCATACGGTTATTGCCATATTAGTTGGGTTCTCCCCGTTTTTGTTTGGGCTTATCCCTATTCCGGTACACATGCCCATGGTCTTTCTTGGATTGCTGGCAAGCACCATCCAGGCCATGATCTTTTCCCTGCTGGCAAGTTTTTATATCGCAGGCGCCATAGGGGTGTATGAGGAAGAAGAGGAGCATCATTAGTATCTTACAAAAAATAATTTGACATTTTCAGCAAAAATATTTTTAATGCCAACTGGGATTCCTTATTTTGTAAGGCTTATATGACAATTTAAACACTGCCCAAGTTTAGGCGCTTTTCTGATGCGTTCGGGTTATGACAGTGCTATTAATTTTTCTGAGGAATCTAATATCGAATATCGAACAAGGAATAACGAATGTCGAAGGATAATAGAACATTT
>JANLHY010000315.1 GCA_024653795.1 Candidatus Brocadiaceae bacterium
GCCCCCGGTGTGAGGGGTGAAGGGGGTAAACATTCGGTAAACACGTTATGCACTGCCCATTCCCCACTTCCGTGAGGACAAGTTTGTCATTCCCGAAGGCTTTTATCGGGAATCCACCGCCCATCAGCACACGCCTGGATTCCCGCTAAAAACATGCGGGAATGACATGCGTAAGACGTGTTTACCGAATATTTACTGAAGGGAGGGGGGATTTTCATACCCCTTTGTGCCGCATAATTGGCATGGAGGTTTCTTCAAATTCATCAAATATTTGTACCGGGAAAAATATTGACAAAAAAAATATGGTTTGTTATTATGTTTGTCTTTAAATTAAATATAACAACAGAAACCACAGATTTCACAGATTACACAGATAAAAAATACCAATTCATATAATCTGTGTAATCTGTGAAATCTGTGTTCCCGCATGCTTTTAGCGGGAATCGTTTCCCCGTTTGCACGAGGACAAGTATTGGTCTGAGGCTTCGCCTCGCTAGAATATAATATTCAGCTTTGCATGTCAAAGATAATTACAGAAAAGTCAAAAAAGGCGTTTGCTGAGGCGCAGAATTTCATACCAGGCGGGGTTAATAGCCCTGTCAGGGCATTTGGCGCTGTAGGCGGTACTCCAATTTTTATAAAATCAGGGTCGGGGTGTTATATTACCGACATTGATAGTAATAAATATGTGGATTATATAGGTTCGTGGGGGCCGCTTATCCTGGGACATGCCGAACCAAGTGTTGTAAAAAGAATAAACGAGGCAGTTGCCAATGGGACGAGTTACGGCGCGCCAACAGAGTTAGAAGTGAAACTGGCACAGCTTATCAAAGAGGCGATGCCTTCAATAGAAAAGATAAGGATGGTAAACTCCGGGACAGAAGCTACAATGAGCGCCATCCGTGTGGCAAGGGGATTTACCAATCGGGATGCGGTAATTAAATTTGAGGGTTGTTACCACGGACACGTGGATAGTTTGCTTATTCAGGCAGGTTCAGGCGCTACAACGTTAGGGGCACCCAACAGTCCTGGCATTCCTCAAGATTTTGTCAAGCACACAATATCTCTTCCATACAACGACATAGATGCCGTAAATGAAGTTTGTTCAAAGAGAGGGAAAGATATTGCCTGTGTTATCGTTGAGGCAGTTGCGGGGAACATGGGCGTTATACTCCCCAAGAAAAATTATTTGGAAGGATTGAGGGAGATAACCAAGAAGCACGGTATTGTGCTGATATTTGATGAGGTGATGACAGGCTTCAGGGTTGCGCACGGTGGTGTGCAGTCGCTTTACAATATTACACCTGACTTAACCACGCTGGGAAAGATTATTGGAGGCGGCCTTCCGGTTGGAGCGTACGGCGGCAAGAAAGAGATCATGGATAGTATATCTCCGGTTGGACCTGTATATCAGGCTGGTACGCTTTCGGGGAATCCTGTGGCAATGACTGCGGGTATAGCCACATTAGAAATATTAAAAGATAATAATATTTATAAAGTTCTGGAAGAAAAATCGAAACGGCTGGCCGTGGGTTTGGAAAAAGTATGCAAGGATGCCAAAGTGTCTGCTTATCATACCCGTATAGGCTCAATGTTGTGTACATTTTTTACCGATCAACCGGTTACAGATTACGCCACTGCCAAGAAGTGTGATACTAAGCGGTATGCAAAGTTCTTTCATGGTATGCTGGAAAGAGGATTTTATTTTGCTCCATCCCAGTTCGAGGCAGTTTTTGTGTCTACGGCTCATGGGGAAAAGGAGATCGACTCGACTATTGATGCCTTTAAAGATGTAATAAAAGATATTTGAAAGATAACTATGGCAATTACAAATGTAAGTGGTGACATAAAGAGCGTGTTGGAGCGTATCGGTGGAATGTGTTTTAAGGCTGAGTCGATTTTGAACCTTTGCATGGATGGGTTTGTGAAACATAAGGTTGATTTGATCGGCGAAGCAATGAAGGTGAGCCCGACTATTTGTAATGAAGGAATTGAATTGAAGAAGCTGCTCAGCAAAAAGGCAGCAGAACCGGACGCTAACAGGGAGTCGATAAAATCCCTGATGTCAATTGTGAGTAGTATTGAAATGGCAGTTACTGGTTTAAATTCTACCCTTCAGCATATAAGAGCCCAAATAAGTGGGGGGATACCATTCGGCGATAAAGCGATAAGCGAGATTCGTCATCTTTTAAAAGAAACACTTGATCTGGTAAAAACAACCGGTGATACAATAGTAACCAGGAAAGAAGTGAACATAAAATATGTTGTTGATAAATATAAAAACCTCAATGAAACCCTCGATGCCTATGCAGAAGAGCACGAAGAGCGATTAATAAAAGGTCTGTGTCCGCCGCAAGCCTCTCTAGTGTATTTGAATATCGTGGCTTCAATCGTGAAGGTGGCTTGGCATACAAAACAAGCATTTATGGCAATTACAAACATAAGCGGTGACATAAGGAGTGTGTTGGAGCGTATCGGTGGTATGTGCTTCAAGGCAGAGTCGATTTTGAACCTTTGCATGGTTGGGTTTATGAAGCACAAGGTTGATTTGATCGACGAAGCAAGGAATGAGATACTGACTATTCGTAATGAAGGAAATGAATTGAGAAAGTTGCTCAGCGATAATGCAAAAGAACCTTACGTTAATATGGAGTTGATAAAATCTCGGGTGTCAATCATAGGCAGTATTGAAATGGCGGTTTCTGGATTGGAATCCACCCTTCAGCATGTAAGAACCAAAATTACTACTGAAGGGATAATCTTCGGCGATAAAGGGATGGGTAATATCCGTCATCTCTTCAAGGAAACGCTTGATATAGTAAAAACAGCCGGTGGTACAATAGTAACCAGGAACGAAGTGCTCTTGAAGTATGTTGTTGATAAATATGAAAACCTCGATAAAATCGTCGGTGGCTATAAAGAAGAGCATGAAGATCGATTAATTAAAGGTCTATGTCAGCCGCAGGCTTCTTCGGTGTATTTAAATATAATGGATTCTCTAATGACGGTGGTTTGGCATACAAAAAAGGCATTGATGAGGCTTTTTGAATCTGACTGATGTTTTGACTCTTATCGGAGATGTATTCTATGATTATTACAGGAAATTTTCAAAAAACTAAACTGTTACAAAAATAATAACTTTGCATACTTTGCGCCATTGCGGTAAACTATTACCAGAAAAGAAATACTATATTATAGGTCATAAAAATGAATTTTTGCATCTATGCGTGTCCTTAATGTAGCGAACATAAATAGATACAGTTGACTCTTCCCTCTTGATGTTATTTTTTTTCAGATGGGGTATAGAATTTGTTTAATCTTTTGCCTTAAAGTTGCTGCCGAAGGCAGCCTAATTTAATGTATAGGAATTTCAATCTTGTAGGGGCAATTCATGAATTGCCCTTACATACAGCTCAAAATAGTCGCCGCAGGCCTAATTTAATGTACAGGGATTTCAATCTTGTATGATTCCCCTCTAAAAAGAGGGGATAAAGGGGTGTGTAAGTTTGCCGTAACACACCCCCAGCCCCTCTTTTTAGAGGGGAGATTAAAAGTTGCTGCCGAAGGCAGCCTAATTTAATGTATAGGAATTTTCATTTTTAAATAAGGTAATAATTTTTGCCTTTCGATAAAAATAAAGATGAAGTGTTTCGTATTTTAGGGATAGTGGGAAGTTTTGGTTTCACAATGGCAGGCGCCGTTGCTGGTGGATATTTTCTGGGAAGTTATTTAGATAGAAAACTTAATACCGCTCCCTGGCTCATGTTGTCTTTCATTATCTTAGGACTTGCCGGAAGTTTTATAGAATTTTTTAAGCTAATAAAGAAGTTGTCCAGAGAAAAATGATAGATAGCCTTTCGGCTTATTGAGGAAATTTAACGTTAAGGAATAGAAAAAAAGGCTTTATCATGCCCATAATAAATGACGATGTGAAGGCGATACGGGAACGTATCAGTTCCATGTGCTCAAATGCGGAGTCTGTTTTAAATCTGTGTATGTCGGGATTCTTGAAATATAAAGCAGAAATGCTTGATGATGCGCAAAGAATTAGTAAATCTGTTCATGACGAGGAAAATGAAATATTGGGCGTGCTGAGCAGTATGAAGAAAAGCGATGAAGCCGATAAGGCGTTAATAAAGTCTTTGTCTGTTGTCACCGGGCACATTGAGCTATCTACGGATATTATGGATAACATGATACGTCACATTCGGGTCATATTAAATGAAAAGATACTCTTTAGCGATAAAGCGGTAAAGGAAGTAACACATTTGTTTAAAGAGACATTGGATGTGTTAAAAACTGCCAGGGACGCTATAGTGACAAAAAATGAAGTGCTGAGGAAACACATACTCGATAAATATGAAAGCGTAAGCAAACTTGTTAGCGAGTATTCAGAAGAGCATGAGGAAAGATTGGTTATGGGGATTTGTACGCCAAGGAACGCTTCGTTGTATTTAAATATCGTTGATTCGCAATTAAAGGTGGTAATGCACATTAAACAAGCGATAGAAAGATATTTTTCCCAATAGGAGATAATTTGTTTTTTAATGTTTAGGAATTTCAATCCCCGCTTACACGAGGACGAATCTTTTATAATTCCCCTCTAAAAAGAGGGGATAAAGGGGTGTGTAAGTTTGCCGCAACACACCCCCAGCCCCTCTTTCTAGAGGGGAGCTTAAAAGTCGCTGCCAAAGGCAGCCTAATTTAATGTTTAGGAATTTCAATCTTGTAGGGGCAATTCATGAATTGCCCCTACATGCAAATAAAAATAGTCGCCGAATGCCTAATTTAACGTTAAGGAAATTCAAAGTTGCAATTGTAGCGCGAACTTTAGTTCGCATAGGATGTAAGCGAACTGAAGTTCGCGCTACGTTGAAAAAGTTGCCGAATGCCTAATTTATGGATATAATACCAATAAACAATAAAGCGCCGTCTTCTTTGTTTGACGAAAGTTTTCCGGATCGGGTGGTCAAGACATCGGTTCTGTTATCGCTGATTATAATAGCCGGTTCACTATCGTATATGTCTTTTGTGTTAACGACAAGCATTGCCATAGGATGTTTTATCAGCATTGCTTTATTAAAGAC
>JANLHY010000323.1 GCA_024653795.1 Candidatus Brocadiaceae bacterium
TTTTGACTTAATTAAAGAGTAACATTTATTAAGAGTATCCAAATTATATCTAACTTCAGCCGCTTTTTTATCAACTTCCTTTATAGCTCCTCTGTGATCATGCATTAATTCAATATCATGTATCAATTTTACTCTTATTGGCATACGTAAAAGCAATGCCCTTAAAGTTAAGTCAAACTCTTCCAATGCAAACAATCTATCGTCATAAAGCCCCACTCTATCAAAAAGTTTTCTGTTTATAAAAGACGCTCCTCCCCGGAAGGTATTTACAGCATTATTGGATATTAATTCGTCCGGAAAAGCAAAATCACCTTCTATCCTATAAGAATATGGCTTCGCATAGCTGTTTGTATGTGCTGCATACATATCAGGCATAAACACTTCAATATCTTTGTTGGATGAAATATGATTTTGTAATATTTTCACGATATCTTTAGATTTATTCTTTAGAGAAACATCATTATCAACAAAAAGCAGCCATTCTTCATGGGTATGATTTATTAAATAGTTTCTGCCTCCAGCGGGGCCTAAATTAACACTTGAATCAAAAATCTTGACCTGTTTGTATGGCTCACAAAATTTCCCTAACGACTCCCGCGATGCTAATAATGACCCATTATTTAATACATAGATGTTTACGCCAGAGGGCAGAAAACTTTCAATACATTCAATAGTTTGCAATAGTTTTTCAAAGAACAATATACATATACAAACTTTAGTTACCAAAATTTCACCTTGCATTTTAAGAAATGTTTAATCTTATCAATAGAAGTTATCTGGTTTCTATTATATAAAGGAGATTTTCTTAAAATATTCCATGTATTGTTACCAAGCCTTGCAGTCCAATAACAAGCGATAAACCATGAATTTGATAACTGATTGGAAAAAATTGGTTCGGCATACTTTTTTTTATTAAGATTTGCATCTTTGATTTTGAGGAGCCATGCATTAACTTTTTCTAAGTAATCCTTTGTCTCCTTAAAATTATAGGCTATTATAGATTCATGAATGTCTTTCTCTTCATCACTCGGATATATTCCCAATTCAATTAGTAACCTTTCACGAATTTTTGCCGCATCTCCCCTCTGTCCTTCATTATCAATTCTACTAACCTGCCTTTGGCTCCCTCGATAATGCAGCAAGATCTCAGGAATATTCGCAAATTGCATATGATTTTTTGCTCTAACCCAAAGATCAAAATCTTCAACATGAATCCATGATTCGCCATAATACAATTCATTAACTACAAACATGTCTTTTCTTAGCATCACTGAAGGATGAGCAACGCCTGGATTATAAAACATTCGACATTTTATAGATTCTGAATCAATAGGATATTTATTAATCCATTCATCTCCGTTTGAAAAGGCTTTAGTCCAAGTACCGCACACACCGACTTCTGGATGATTATCCATAAAAGCAACTTGCTTGAATAGTCGGTTGGGCATACTGATATCATCACAATCCATCCGTGCGAAATATTCTCCACGGGCATATTTAATACCTTTATTAAGAGATGCACCAATCCCCAGATTATTTTCATTGTGCAACAAACAAATGCGATGGTCATGATAACTCTCAATAATTTCTATGCTTCTATCAGTTGAAGCATCATTGATGATCAAAAATTCAAAATCAATAAATGTCTGGGCAAGTATGCTCTCAATTGCCTCACGAAGAAAACTTTCACCATTATAGACAGGCATAAGAACAGAAACTCTAGGTGTTCGTACTTTATTCATATTCTAATCCAGCCATCAGGTATAAAGTCATTTGTATTCAGTGATTTATCATTGAACCACCCAGAAGGCGATACAACTATCTTATTTGGATTCTTACAAAGCCATGCCCCCCACCAACTAAAAGAACTATTTGCAATGATATGGTGTTTGCAAAGGCTCATGAGCCCCATGTCTTCGTATGCCTTTTGGGGTCCATTATGGTCAACAACTGTAATTGGATTAACCAATTTAAAATTTTCTTTCACCCAACCAGTATCGTCTGAAAATACAAAAAAATGAGGGTTTTTAATTTTTTCTACGATTATATTAATTGCTTTTGCAATTATTAATAACTGCAATCGAATCAGGTGAAAAATCAAGAGCAGAAACTTCGATTCCCTTGCTCATTAGATACGGTATCAGAAAACCACCTCCTGCCCCGAAATCGAGTGCATTCTTTGCATGGAGGAAATACTTGTGCAATCTATTCACTACTGCTTCTCCAACTTGATATGCAAAATAATTCTCTTGAAATTGAGACTTGTAATTCCAAAACTTCATTATCTTCTCATCAGTCCACTCCATCATTTTGTATTGCTTTCTCATTGTCTTCCTTCTATGAGAGCAATAGTTACACAATTTGTTATCACAAAATTGGATATATAGACCACTTTGCATCAGGACAAACAACACCGCGAGAAAGTAGTGCTGCCTGGCCATCACGAGAAGACTCTTCAATAAAGAAATCCATAGCTCTTGGAACCCAGCCATAACTTTGGCCCTTGCCGCCCCAAAACCCGGGAACCGGCTTAATTTCTAATTGCACAGTATATCCTCCAGGCATAAGTGATAATGGGATTGATATCTCTGCAACATAATGACCCTGCTCCAAATCAAGAGGATGTTGTTCAACATCATCGGTATGATGACACGCACATACAAGAGCACCATCTAATTTTTCAATTGTTGCAATAAGTCTGACGGCCTCGATATACTGACACACTTCGAATTCTATATAAATATGCAAGGGACTTTTAAAAAAGAGATGTGTACAAGGTTCCTTGTTTTCATTTAGCATCGCAATCTTCTTAAAGTAAAATTTACCAGTATTATTCACATGCATATCAGGAGCAATAATTCCATTCAAATACTTCCGTGCTGAGGTTGAATAAGCCAAAATTACATCTGTTGGGATTCCTGTCTTTAATACTCTTCCCTTATCCAAGCACAGACACCTGCTACATAAATCTGCAATTATACTCAGATTATGACTAACAAATAACACCGTCCGTCCCTTTTTTGCCACATCCCCCATCTTCCCAAAACACTTCTTCTGAAATGATGCATCTCCAACTGCCAGCACTTCATCAATGACCAATATCTCAGGCTCTAGGTGAGCTGCCACGGCAAATGCCAACCTCAGATACATACCAGAGGAGTATCTCTTTGCCGGGGTATCAATAAATTTCTCTATTTCTGAAAAGGCGACTATCTCATCGAATTTCTTATCAATCTCTCTTTTTTTCATCCCAAGGATTGACCCATTAAAATAGATGTTTTCCCTGCCGGTAAGTTCTGGATGAAAGCCTGTTCCGACCTCTAAGAGACTTGCAACCCGCCCTCTTACATGAATTTCTCCCTTTGTTGGATAAGTGATACGGGAAAGTATTTTAAGCATTGTCGTCTTACCGGCGCCATTTTTTCCAATAATGCCTATGACCTCGCCTTGTTCAACATTGAATGAGACATCTTTCAATGCCCAAAATTCGTCATTGGATGCACCAGTATCGGATAATCCCTTTAATAAATTCAATGGTTTTTTAATAATATTGACCAAAGAATCACGAAGAGATAGATAATCCTCTCGATGCCCGATGCGATATTTTTTTGAGATGCCTTTTACTTCAATTATTGGAGCGCCCATACATAACCCGAACGAGTCGGAAAAGAAAGTCCTTCTGTTTCCTCACACAAAGCCACAAAGCTACAAAGCCACCAAGAAAGAAGTTGGGAGGTTAGGAGGCTGAGAGGTTGGGATTCCCAACTTCACATCTTCTCAAGCTCTCAACCTCAGTTTTATTTCTTTGCGGCTTCGTGTCTCTGTGTGATTGCTTCTCCCCATTTTCATGAGGACAAGTCTTATTCGTAAAAAAATATTTATCTTATTCACGTTTTAAAGATTCCAAAAAATCCAGGAAATTATTTATATCTTTGCGGAGTGGTTCTTTAAGCGCAAATAATTTGTGAGCAACTATCCTGAACTTATCTTCCTTCAAATCCATATCATACGCATGGCGGAAAAAATGCCTGAATGCCCTGATTTCGTTCAGACAGTCATGACTATTTTCGGAAAGTAAAGCTGGTCTAATGTCTTCGATATTCAAAATCATTCTGTCAAGCAAAGATTTGTGCCAAAAATCATCTTCTATACTATTCTCAAACGTCTTAGCTATATTTTTACATATATTCTCAAATCCTGAATAAAATTGACTCACATAAAAAGCCGATTCTATAAGCTTGGAATATTCACCCGAAGCAGAATATTCTGCATAGGCTTTTTCAAATTTAGCGAGTATGTTCCCAATCTTTCTGTAATCATTTTCGATCTCACTCTTGAGGATCGCTATTTTTTCTTTCATATATCAACAGCCCTTTCTCTCTTACCTGCTGTGTAAAAGGCAATTCGTTTATTAATCTTAAGTCAACTTCCCTTTCAAATCCCCTATTAACTTCAGAAAAAAGTTTCAGAAAGACATCATACTCCATCTCTGATTCTACAGCCAGGTCAATATCCGAATACTTACAAAAAGTTAAATCAACAAAAGAACCGTACAAATATATTTTTTTAATTTTATATTTTTCCCATACAGACTCTAACCCAACGAGTTTTACAATAATTGCATCCCTTTCCTGCTCTTTCAAGAGTCTTTCTTTTTTCTCTTTTTCCGATAAGTAACTTTTTATCTTAAGTAGT
>JANLHY010000328.1 GCA_024653795.1 Candidatus Brocadiaceae bacterium
GATATCTTCAAAACTTATATCTTGTGGTCTTTTGTACGGTCCGTAATCTGGCATATCCGTTCCTCCTTATAAAACTTTAGTGATCTCGTCTACCGTGAATGTCGGCATTTTTACGAGCTTATCTTTTTTAAAAAGTTTTAGTCCCTCACTTTTTTTGGTAAGTCTTCCAATCAGTGTGCATAGTATACCATGTTTTGCGAGGATGGCAATAACTTCTTTTGTGTTTTTTGGATCGAGTGCGATCAACAAAGCTCCTGATGCGATGAGGCCAAGCGGCTGGATGTTGAAGAATTTGCAAATCTGTTCTGTTTCTTCATAACACGGAATTTTTTCTGCATCAATGACAACTCCAGTTCCTGATGCCTTTGCAAGTTCCATTATACCGGTAGTCAACCCGCCTTCTGTCGGATCGTGCATAGCATGAATTTGGGCTGTTTTATTGGCTAACAAGGCGTCTGCGACGACACTTAGTCCTGGTTTGTCTATGAATGCCTGCGCCCTTTTGAGAAATCGGTCGCCAAATTTCTTTTTTATTGTAACAGCCTTTTCCCGTGCGATAATGGCCGTTCCTTCTATGGCAATACCCTTTGTGAGTAAAAGGTCATCGCCTGGTTTCGCATGTGCATTTACCACGAGCTTATCCTTTTCTACCTCACCCAGCATGTGTCCGACAACAATGGGACGATCAATTTTGTAAGAAATTTCGGTATGGCCGCCGCACAGGGTGATATTAAGTTTTTGGGTTGATGTAATAATATCTCTAAAAATTTGCGTTGCCAGTTTTGCATTCGTCTTCCCTTCAGGCAGCAGTAACGTCGCGAAGAACCATTTTGGAGTCGCCCCCATCGTGGCGATGTCATTTGCATTTATGTTAACCGCATACCAGCCGATGCGGTGCGTGGTAAAGGTAATGGGGTCTGTCTTGGCAACGAGGTACTTCTTTCCAAAGTCAATGACGGCAGCATCCTCGCCAATCCTTGGACCTACAATAATTCTGGTGTCTTTGATGGGATTTAGATTAAGAAGTTTTTCCAGGAGCCGATAATCAAGTTTTCCTACGGGAAAATAGTTCATAACTAACTATAACAAAATTGAACACAATTTAAACCAACATTTACGAATTACGATTTCTGATTTTTTCAATTTAAAATCGTAAATCTTGTCTAAAACGTATATCGTACTGATCTGTCTAAATAGTTAATGGGTTGGGCAAACTCTTACGTTTATATAACATCCCGTATATCCCTTAAACCAACCTGTTCCCGGCTCATAAAGGGTTCGCCGTAATCAACCCGTATCAGATTGCCATAATACTGGTTCTTTGCCGTAATCGTATGACTGATATATTTCCAACGTGCATCGTCATAAGCGAACTGGGATTGATAAACCTTTGCGATCTGGAGTTTCTTTTCAAATTCCTGGCTGATATCCAGGATAAATGATGGTGTGACGTGTACACGGAAATGGGAACAGAGGTAATAAAAGATTTGGGAAGGATAGCATGGCTCTCCGGGAATATCCGATTTTGTCAGTTTAGCATAGAATCGGCCTGCCTCACCGATTTGTGTGGTTTGAATGTGATCGGGGTGAGCATCGATCCAGTAAGGAAGGAAAATCACTTGTGGGCGTATCTTTCGAATTACCGCAGCGACCTTCTTGCGTGCTTCTATGCCGTCCATAAGATAACGATTCGGCAGGTCAAGCACCGTCCTGCTCTTTACGCCCAGTAATGATGTTGCCTGTTCCCATTCTTTCTGCCGAATTTCAGGACTGCCGTGCGGAGTGGGTTCGCCGTTCGTCAGATCGAGGATGTGTACATCATATCCAAGGGCAACTAATTTCAAAATACTGCCCCCCATACCACCTTCCACATCGTCAGGGTGAGGACCTATAGCAAGGATAGTCGTCATAATAACCGTATCATCCGTGTAATCAGTGTAATCTGTGGTTTAGATTGTTTTTATATTTATTCCGTCTCAAACTGGCCAGCCTTGTGGAGATATTTTGGCTGGTTGAGTTCTGATATTCTCAGGATATATTCGGCATCGTTAATTTTCGTGTACCAGTGTCCTGTGGCACGTGCCATGTTTGTTACGGCGACATAAAGGCCAACGAGCATAATGGCGTAAAGACCATAATGGATCTTTTTACGGTCAGCAACTAATTTCATATCCAGCGCTCCGTTAACCGGACAGGCATTGACGCAATCGTAGCAGGCCACGCATTCGTGGGTCAGGACATGTTTCTTCTTTTCAACCAGGATATGCATGGCACATGCCCTGGTGCATTTCCCGCAATCAATACACTTCCCGGTATCTCGCACAATCCTCATGGGACTTGCATAGGCAATGATACCAAGCAATGCGCCATACGGACAAAAGAAACGGCACCAGAAGTTTTTATTAACGAGCGAAATAGTTAAGATAGACAGGATAACAGACAGCGCCGTTCCGGACATGTTTGTGAAAAACTTCAACATCTTGATGTCTGCCACACGGATAAAAGGCGCGCGGGTGTACAAGATTTCCAACTGTACGATGGGCATCTTGATGATAATTACCTGAATAAAAAAAACAAGGATTGCATATTTCCAGGTGCGGGCAATTGTATCATTAACCCTATCCGACCAGATTTTCCTGGGCACAACAAATGGCAGTGCCATCGCAAGGATATAAGCAGGAGTTAGATACATAAAAATTGGTGCTTTAAAGGATTCCATGGTTAATACTTCTATGACCAGCAAGGCGATGATAGGGGCAAAAATAAGGCCGAAGCCCGCAGTAATTCGGGTGGGGATGTTTCGCAATAAATAGGAACCACGCTGCGGTATTTTTTTCAGAAACCAATCTCCCAGCCGCCACTCCCACTCAGAAATAGTACCAATAGGGCAAATCCAGCCGCAAAAACCCCTCCTGAAAAATATGGCCGTTAGAAGCAGTGTACCGAAGATAACAAAGCCTGCGGGGTGGATGGGATTAATCTTGCCTGTACCAAAAAAATATTTTGTGCCCATGAGTGCGCTGATCGGCAGGAAGGATTCCACTCCGGGCGGTCTTGGCATGTAAAACCCCTTTCCACCTGCCTCACAGTATTTAACAAAGGTATAAAATTGCCAGCCGATGACGAGTACGACAATAAAGAACGCTATTTGTACAGACCATCGCAGTTTCTGGGAATTAAACCATGTTCCTTTGTTTTTGCCTGACTTTTTGGTTTTTGGTTGTTTATTTTCAACGGAAACTTCCTGAACGAAAGTAAATGATGAATTTTGTTTTATTTCTTCCAATTGAAGTATCTCCAGAATAGTTACATCTGATTGTGTTTTGCAGGAATCGCTAAAACACTTGATTCAATTCACGTTAAAGTTTAGAATAATGCGAAGTATTGCAATAACCATCCAACCATTAAAATATTATGATAATCGAAATTAACCTTTGTATGCAAGTAATTTTGGTGTAGACATTTTATGGAATCGAACAAAAAAACCTTTAAGTCGGGCTATGTAGCCATTGTGGGCAAGCCGAACGTGGGGAAGTCAACACTGATTAATGATTTTTTGGGGTGTAAATTATCCATCGTTACTCCTAAACCCCAAACAACCCGAAAAAAAATCATGGGCGTATTGACCAAAGAGGATTGTCAAATCGTCTTTTACGATACCCCGGGTATTATGGAACCAAAATATGAGTTGCAAAAATATATGGTGAAAGAAGCCTACGAAGCCATAGAAGATGCGGATGTAATCTTGATGATGGCAGAACCTTTTGAACCACCTGCCGAAAAAGATAAGGATTTTTTTGAAAAGTTATCTCACCTTAATATCCCGGTTATTTTGGCGATTAATAAAATAGATTTGGTAGAAAAAGACAGCCTGATACCGATTCTTTCCGCGTATGACAAGCAGTTCAAATTTGCTGAGATTGTGCCGATTTCTGCCTTAAAGGGAACCAATCTCGATTTAATGCTCAATCTTGTTGTGAAATATTTACCGGAAGGAGAGCCTTTCTATCCTGAGGATTACATGACCGATTACAACGAAAGGTTCCTTGCCTCTGAAATCATTCGAGAAAAGGTTTTCGAATTTTACGGAGAAGAAATCCCTTATTCCACAACAGTCGAAATTGAAGAGTTTAAGGAACGAGAGGCAGGCAAAGATTTCATCAAGGCCATTATCTTTGTAGAACGTGACTCGCAAAAGGGCATCATTATTGGTGAAAATGGCAAGGCTATCAAGCGGGTCGGTGTTATCGCCAGAGAAGAGATAGAGAAGCAAACAGGCAGAAAGGTATATCTGGAACTCTGGGTCAAGGTTATGGAGAAATGGCGGAAAGATAAAAAGAAAATGTATAAGCTGGGATACAAATAACGATGTTTGAAGGAATTTTAATTTTTGTATCTTCTCCATAAACTGGCAGTATAAAGAATTTATTGATTAAAATACTGCCAATATACCATGAATAAAGAAT
>JANLHY010000343.1 GCA_024653795.1 Candidatus Brocadiaceae bacterium
TAAGTTTGCAGGGGAAAAAATGTCAATATTATTTACACCAGCCAAAATAGGTACATTAGAACTTTCCAATCGTATGATTCGTACTGCTTCACATGAAGGTTTGGCGGACCAAAGGGGAATGCCAACAGATGAGCAATTTCAATTTTACAAAGGTTTTATAGACGGTGGAATCGGGCTTGTTATTACCGGATACGCAGGAATTATGCAAGCTGGCAAAAGCGCCTTATTTCATATGACCATGATTGATTCCGATGAACTAATTCCATCGCACAGTAAACTTACTGAAAATATACATCGAATCGGAGGGAAGATTGTATTGCAAATAGCACATTGCGGGCGCCAAACATGGTCAAGTGAAACAGGGGAACCATTGTTAGCGCCCTCAGCCATCCCCTGTGGCTTTTATCGTGAAATGCCCAAGGAAATGAGCGAAAAAGACATCCATACTGTTATAGAAAATTTTGCAAATGCGGCTTACCGCGCGAAACAAGCGGGATATGATGGCGTTGAAATACACGGGGCACACGGTTATCTTCTTTCCACATTTTTATCACTTCACTCCAACAAAAGAACTGACTGCTGGGGTGGAACTCTCAAAAACCGTTTTAGGAGTGTTGGTGAGGTATTAAAGGCTGTCATGGAATGCGTTGGGAAAGACTACCCTGTATTGATAAAACTGAACACATACGAAAATGCGCCACAAGGAACTACCCCTGAAGAATGTGTTCTTACGGCAAAAATGGTTGAAGATACAGGTTGCTGCGATGCTGTCGAATTGAGCTGTGGGACAAATGAAGGTGGATTTATTATGGCAAGAGGTAAATTCCCAACGGATGCAATCCTTAATTACATGCGTCCATACTGCAATTATAATTCAACAGCTAAATTCTTTTTCAAAAATATTCTCATACCATTTATAAAATTGCGGCAGCCGGCTTTTACCGAAGGTTACAATCTTGCGACTGCTTCAATGGTAAAACAGGCTATTTCTCTGCCAGTCATTACAGTGGGAGGGATGCGGTCCAAAAAATTTATGGAAGAAGCCATAGAAACCAAGAAAACGGATTTTGTATCAATGGCAAGGCCCTTAATTCTTGAGCCAGATTTACCCAATAAATTTAAAAATGGAATGAGCAAATCGGCAGCATGCGATAATTGTAACGAGTGTGTTGTTGCCGCAGATACCAGAAGCATTCGGTGCTATAAAATAAATAATTAAACTAAAAAGGAGTATGGTCAAATGATGAAAATGAATGACTTTCCCTTGATTATTAGTCCTAATCTTGGTTGTCCACTTATTATTTCTCTCGATGAACTTAAACAAGGAAAGACAATACCATTGATAATTGCAGGACAATACAGCCTTCCTACTATTCCTTTGAATGGTGAGTTTTTAGGAATTTTATATTTACGGCGTTCCAATTCCAATATAGAGGGAGATCATAAAGATATTTTATTGTCTATCAAAGGTGAACCTAGGGAGTTCGTTGATTGGAATCGCCTTTCAGAATTCGACTGTATAGAAGGCACAAGAAAAATTATTAACAGCGAGCTTCATTATAAAGTATTCGGCGAGCATACTCGCTATTGGGAAATCAAGGCTAGTATAAATACTGACGATTCCAATGCCATTTTAAGACAAGTAACTAGTAAATATAGGCCGTGTCTTTATGATTTAGTATATGTAGACAGTTCAAAGAAGTGGGAAAGGATTAACTACCATTCCGTGCAGTTTGTTAAAAGTTTCACAAATAAATTTACCTTCATACATCTCACTGATTTGCATACCGCCACAAGAAATGATGAGATATTGGATGAGGTAGTAAAGGTTAAGAACAAAGAAAGAAGCAGGGGAACAATCGAAGACAGTTTCATTAATTTTAACGATTATTTTAGGAAATTTATCAATGAAGCAAATAGAATGGCAGACGCAGGAGAACTCGACTTTATTGTAATTACAGGCGATTTGGTAGACTTCGCATTTCACGGCTGGGAGGATGAAGTAAATTGGGACGAGAATAATTGGAAGACTTTTATGAATATTCTTATAGGCGCTGGAAAGGAAAAAGAAAGAAATAATATTGGCTTAAAAGTAGCTGCCTTTACGTCAACTGGAAATCATGATTGGCGCCTCCATCCCTATGACCCGAATCTTTCAAAGTACAACAGGGAAAGCTTCGGTTTGGAGAAAGAGGAACTCAAGAACTATAAATACAAGTCGTTTGATTCTTTAGAATATCCAGAAGATAAAAGAGCAAAATTAGCAGAAGAAATAACAAGTCGTGCATTTAAAAAGATTAATCTCGATGCCTTATCAAGAATGGATAAATTGAAAATAAAAATTGAAAGAATTCTGAGCAGTTTAATTGGAACCTGGTTTATGCGTACAATGCCCTTCCTCGGCACGATAGGACTGGGAGAAGGAAAATTAATAAAAAGTTATACTGCGTATTTCTCTCATTTAGTGATTATTGGAATTGCAGGAGGTGTAACTTGGGGAATTAACAAACTCATAAATTATTTCACCCGCAGGGTAGTTGACATGATAATAGATAATCCTCTCCATGCGGAAGT
>JANLHY010000378.1 GCA_024653795.1 Candidatus Brocadiaceae bacterium
TACCTCCTATGCTTTAAGAATGTAAAGGCTGTATTGATGGACCAAGCCCTTCGATGACGACCTGCCGAAGAGTATCTTGACCGCCAAAACGTTTTACGACGTCAAGAATCTCGATGCCAGCCAATTGTCCTTTACTATCGTAATCTGCTGCTATTCCTTCCGCCAGATGTTTTGTCGTCACTGTTGTTTCCCGGAAAGTAATGCTTAGGGCGTCAACTTCTGCATCGTAACTTATCTTCATAGGATACTCCTTTAAAAATAATAAGTATAAACGGTTATAACCACAATTTCATCTGCTTGTTCGACAAATATAGGGCGGACCTGTTTCGTTTCATATATCTTGCCGTTCCATTCGCGGTTAAAAGGAAAGTTCTTGTGACATTGAAGACGCCTCAATTCTGCAGATTCCCACAAACTACTCCGTATGGCATCTTCTACTTCATCAAGTGTGAAACCACGTTTTGTCGTGTAACTCAAGGCATGCGCAGAAAGCCTTACAGGTTTCAAGATGAACCCTCCTCGACTATCTTGATTTCCTCTTCTGTCAATCCGTACAATTCATACACCAACTGGTCAATCTGGCGGTCGGTGGCATCTATCTGGCGTTGGATGACGGTCTTGTCATGATCCGTCTTTGCCGTCTGCTCGATTTACTTGTTAGCCATTGTATCTCTGTTTGATATATTCCTGAGTCTGGCTGGCGCTAAGTTCTGTGGTCGATGGGCCGGTGCGGATATAAAAGCGCTCGATGTTTCCATCTTTTACAAACACAGGTGTCCTGACTTTAGAGCATTCAATCACCATAACCCTGCATCCCTTGTAGTCTTCGAAGCGCGCATGGATAAACGGCATAATCGTTGGACTCATGCGGTCTTTTATCAGATTAACAAGATGAAGGCTCATCTTGTCTTCATTCTCAAAACCGTCAGCATCGATTCCCAGAAGTGTACCGTCATCGGTAACACCGATCGTTAAAATCCCCCCGTTAGTATTAAGAAATCCTGCGATGGTTTTAAGGACTGCCAGTTCCATCCTGGGGTCTCTGTTGCCGGTATGCTGGTTAACCCTCAAGGTAGATTTGAATTCAACTTCGCTCGATTCGCCATTACACACGATATCTTCGATAGATAGGGGGAAGCCCTGAGTCGTTTCAAACTCTTCGGCAGCAAGGGTACGATAGCCTTCCTGGACGACCTGAGCTATGCGTTCCCGACGCTGTTCCAGGAATTCGCGGTAATTCATCTGTTCCCAGTCTTCCGGTAAGGCGTGATAATGGTACATTCGCACCAGTTCCTCTTTGCTGAATCGTGCTTTCATCACCGGCAGGTAATCGGCAGGCGCCTGAGCGGAAATCTTTGTGTTATCGCCCCACTCGACTAATGCATAATTGGCGATCTGATTTGTATCTCGCAGATCTGTAATGTTGAGGGTCTGAAGGTATCCCTTTGGAAAAAGATGATGCCGCTCTACCACTGAACGATAACCATGTGATACCGGATCAAGAAGCTCGGAAACCTTAAGTTTGGAAAATAGTGTCCGGGCGTCAAGCAACACGAGGGCTGCGTTATAGCCAAACAAGGATGGGCTTCGGGGCGATGATGTTGCAAGGTCGTTGGGCAGGGTAATTTTCCAGTAGTCTTCAGTCAACGCCAGGTCGCAGGCATGTTCCAGTATATTCACGAATCCATCCGCATCTTTCACTTCACGGAAGCGGGCCAGATCAAATTCCATGGCGGATTCCGGGGAACCGGTGAAGCGCCCGGTCAGACTGGCCATGAAAAACCACCGGGCGATAACCCTTCGCAAGCGGAACTCTTCAATGCCGTACTCTGTCCGCCCCAGGAGATAAAGGATATAGGAAAAAAGTAGATTGTTTTGGGAGCTGATCGTTTTTCCGCTTCGGAAACCGGCCATCCGGATACAATTCATGAAATCATGCCAGTGCTGGAAGTTGATCACCCGTTCCTGTGCTTTTTTAAGCATTTCGAACTGCTCGACCCGTCTCTCATTGCTGAACTGTTCAGTTTCCAGGTCCTTACCTCGCAACAGGGAATAAACATATTTGTACCGTGCCCTCTTGAATCCGAGTCCTACGCTGACTCGCAGCAGTTGATCGGGATCGGGTTGAATAAAATGATTGAAAGGTGATGGCCCGCTGCCTGAAGGTCTGCGCGCTTCCCGGCAGAAGCGCTCAAGTTGGGCTCGACCTTCATCCCAGAAGACCGACATCAGGGTCAGAATAAAGTCGGCCTGTTTGAGCGGTGTGCCTTTGCTGTTGATACGTACAAAAACATCGGCCACGTCCTCTTCGGTAATAGTCGCCGAAAGCTCCAAGGCGGTAAATGGAAAGCCCAGAAGGGACTGGAGTTTTGAAATGGCATTCTTTATTTGCTTTTCTTCTTCGCCGCTGATTTCCCGTGAATTTTTCAATTCGGCAAGATACCGTTCAACAACCTCGAACAGGTCAGTGTCATTACTCCACAATATAGAGATATCGGGGATGTATGACTTATCTCTTCGAATGGCTGCATCAGCAACCTCGAATTTTCCCAGAAGCGGATTAAACGCAATGTTAATCAGTTCGCTTTCATAGTTTTCGCGAACGACTGGAATCCTTTTCAACACGGCATAGATGCACGTTAACCGTTGCTGACCGTCCACGATCAAAAGTCGGGGGGGTTTTTGTTTTTTATCCGTGCCGATAACGCGGGCATCATCGGAAAATTCGTTCTGCCAGAACAGCAAGTAACCCACAGGGTAGCCCTGGTACATGGAATCGAAGAGGTCCCGCACTTTGGCGTTTTTCCAAACAAACGGGCGCTGAATATCGGGCAAGCCGATCTCACCCAGTTCAATATATTTGATCAGCGAATTCAGGTCGTAATTGACTTGTTTAAAAACGGTTTCGCTCATTGTCTCCCATTAGGCACTACTTAGGGCTAACGATTATTATACAGACCTGTATATCCTGCCAAAAGCGAGATATACGGGAAAAGGCACATTGTGTGCCGGAATTTAATTGTGCAAAATGGCGGCTGTTTCCACACTGCTTTTGCCGATTCAATCCCACAGCGGGTTCAGGTTTGCAACCTGAACCCTATAGTTTAATTTCCAGGAATTTCAATGTTGTAGGGGCAATTCATGAATTGCCCCTACAGTTTTATTCTATGTCATCTTCTTGTAAATGCCGTGTCTTTCCGTGGCTAACCTTACCCTTCGGTTCCTCACAGTGTATAAAATCCATCTCTCTTTTTAGAAGGTCAATCTTATAAATCTTCACTTTTACAACGGCTCCGATCTTATACATTTTTTTGCTTCGAGTACCAATAAGCGCCATGTTCTTTTTGTCTACCCGATAGACGTCATCCGACAGGGTGCGGATGTGGACAAGCCCGTCCAGGAGATATTTATTAAGTTGAACAAAGAACCCATACTCCTGAACACCGGTAATGACGCCGTCCAGGATGGCGCCAATCCTGTCTTCAAAGAACCGGAGCAATTTTAGTTTGGTAATTTCCCTTTCAGCATCATCCGCATTGCGCTCGGTCATAGAGCAATGTGCTGCCCATTCAGGCAGACAATTCATCCATGCATTCTGTACCTGCGGAGACGACAACTCACCTGAGAAATACTGATCCAGAATCCTGTGGACAATCAGGTCGGGGTAACGGCGTATGGGCGAGGTAAAGTGGGTATAGTGATCCATTGCAAGCGCGAAATGTCTTCCTTCTGCCGCCTTATAGACTGCCTGTTTCATGGATTTTAACAGCACCAGATTTATGGTATAAGCCTCAGGCTTCCCGCGCACCCTATCCAACAATCCTTGCAGGTGTTCACTTTTAAATGGGTCTATTTTCGTATGCTCCAGCCCTCGGGCAAAATCGGCGAATTCCCGCATGTCCTCCTCGTCAGGCTCGGGATGGACACGGCACAAGAGCGGCATTTTTTTTTCGTACATGAACGTTGCAACCGTTTCATTGGCCAGAAGCATAAATTCCTCTATTAATTTGTGGGAGATATCTCTTTCCACCTTCTCGACGTTTTTGACACGGCCCTTTTCGTCCAATTTTATTGAGACCTCAGGGATGTCCAGTTCCAGGGCGCCGCGTTCCAAGCGGTTACTAAAAAGCAATTGGGCGAGATGCGCTGTGTTCTTTAATAACTCTGCAACGTTGTCTGATATATGCGAAGTCATTTCCTTATTGAGGATAGCGGTGGCCTGGTTATATGTCAGACGTTTGGAAACGTTAATAACGGAATGTCTAATCTCCGACTTGAGGAGATGCCCTTTGCTGTCGATGGTCATAAAAACACTTTTGGTGAGCCGGTCTTCCCCTTCCTTCAGACTGCAGAGATTGTTTGATAATACTTCTGGCAGCATAGGGATAACTTCGCTCGGTAAGTAGACACTCGTACCGCGGTAGCGGGCATCATCGTCAATCGCTGTATCAGGTTTTACATAGTATGAAACATCGGCAACGTGTACGCCCAATTGCCAGTGTCCATGCCTGTCTTTTTCGAGAGACACCGCATCGTCAAAATCCTTGGCGTCTTCCGGATCGATGGTAATAATCAGTTTGCTGCGCAAGTCGAGTCGATTTTGAATTTCGGTTTGAGATATAGCATGGGAAATATGTTTCGTTTCATTTGCCACTTTTTGGCCAAAGGCGTGCGGCAGCTTGAATTGATACATAATCGAACGGAGGTCAACCTTATGGTCTCCCTCTTTCCCCAAAACGTCCGTAATCTCACCCTCTGGATTGAGATGTCTGGACGGCCACTCTGTGATCCGCACGACCACCTTGTCACCAGGCTGTGCATCCATTGAAACTTCTTCTGCAACGTAGATATCTCTGAACAATCTTGGTTCATCGGGGGAGACAAATCGCAGCCGTTTTGTTTTTTCAAAGGTTCCTACGACAAGCTCATTCACGCGTTTCAGCACATTAACAATTTGTCCGGAAGCGCCTCTTTTTTTCCCCTTCCATTTTTTTGGAATCTGGATCGTGGTGGGAAGCCGTACTACCACAAGGTCTCCATGCATGGCAGAGCCCATGTCTTCCTCGTTAACATAGATATCTTCGCCGACATCTTCCTTAACTGGAACCACAAAACCGAATCCCCTCGGATTACAGTCAAGGGTACCCACTACGAGGTGCACTTTTTTCGGATCGGCGTATTGTTTTTGCTTGATCTTCACAATATCGCCGGAAAATTCCAGCCTGTGCAGAAGATCACAAAACGGCTTGTATTCGGCATCGCTGATCTCAAAATGTTCCGCAAGTTCAGCTGCCGTCATGGGGCTGTATTTTTTGCTTTTTATAAATTGGAGGATAGAGGTAAGATCGATCATGATAATTTAGGGTCAAAATAAACTGAAAAAATGTAGATTGATAATTGATTTGCAATAGTATTCAGTCTCTTCCTTTTGCATGCAATATCGTAAGACCAACGAGATTATCGTTATGGTAATGGAAAACAATGTCGTCTTCCATTATGCTGTCGTTCGCCTGTTGTGGCTTCTTGAAGCTTATGTAGAGCACATCTGCCTCATCGTCATAATCAACCCATAAACGTTTCGAAGGCATCTTTAAGAGATATGGAATGGACTCTAAAATATCGCTCACTTTTTCCATAGACCACCCTTTTTAATAATTTTTTCTGGCTTAGAAGTCATAAACGCTGTTATTACGAAACCATCGTTCTCCCGTTCTTTGTATATTACAACAGCATGCTTCTCAGAAATAGATGTTTTATTGTAGTGTTTAATCGCTATAAATTCATTCCTTTTGCCACCAACTGATAGTATCCGGGTCATCTAATGTTTCAAAGATTATATCCTGATTGCCAGCCATATAATCATGAGACTCAACGATATGAGACCACCTTTCCGCTGTAAGTCGTATTTCTTTTCCATTTTTTGAAATTACTGTGCCAATCATGGTTTAAGATTAATCGTAAATCTAAAATATTACTGCTATGTTTTAGGTAGTCTATTTTTTATAGAGTCTACGTTCAAACATTTTCAAGTAATCTGTCCACGAGCTGTTTGTGTCTTTATGCTCGCTTATTGCCTTCGTGGCAGCATGTACCTTTGCATCCAGATTGTCCAGATAGTGCAAGGCAATGGCCTCAGGCGTGCCAGGCTTTACTGGTGAACCCCACTCGTATTCACCATGATGGCTTAATATTAAGTGAGAGAGGACGTTGAGCAGGTCTGATGGGAACCCTTCTATTTTCAAGACCTTTTCATTCACCATAAGAACACCGGCTATGAGGTGCCCGGTAAGTTGTCCCTCGTCGGTGTATTGGAAACTGCGGTCGCAGGACAATTCCCGTGTCTTCCCAATATCATGTAAAATCACGCCGGTGATTAATAAATCTCTTTTTATCGCAGGATACAGATTTGAAAAGCTTACTGCCAGCCTGGCGACGGAAAGGATATGTTCCAGCAAACCACCGAGAAAGGCATGGTGATATTGCGTGGCTGCGGGTGCCGTAGAAAACACCTTGCAAAAGGATTCGTCTGAAAAAAATGCATTTAATAGCCTTGAAAGGTATGGGTCTTTCACTGTTTTGATAATCTGCCTGAGTTCAGTCATCATCTCAGGAATATCTCTTTCCGTACAGGGGATGAATTCGCCCATCTGCACCTGTGTATCAGGAACGGGACAGATTTCATTAATCCGGATTTGCAGGATATTGTTGAAGGTTTCAACAACCCCTTTTATCTTTACAAATCCATCTTTATTAAAACTGTTACAGAGTTGCGGTGTTGCATCCCATTTCCGCGCCTCAAGGAAGCCGGATTTGTCTGCAAGCTGAAGGTTGAGGTACGGCTTCTTTTCTTTCGTTTCCCTGACTTCCTTTTTCAGCACAAGAAAGACATCTTCCACAGGTTCGCCGCTTTTCAGGCTGGATATATAGGTTCGTGGCATTTTATTGAGTCAATTTAAAATCTGATATAAATTACAGGTAACGAGAAACATTTTCAAGGAAAACACTAAAACCCTCGATATCCTTTTTCAGCGTATTTAATGTTACAGGCAATCTTTCTACGAGACCTTCCATAAATCGCCATTCCAAGGAAAAGCCGTAAATATTTCGGAAGACATGGCGAAATCTCAAATATTCGATCAGCATTTTTTCCAGTTCTTCAGAAATAACCGGAGGTCTTACACCCTTTATATCCAATGTCATATCTCTGATGAGTTGTCTGTGCCAGTCGTCTCCTTCTGGAATTCCTCCGTTAAGTTCTTTTGCGATTCTTTCAAATATACGCTCTATACCACAATAAAAATCGTGAAGGATTGAGCCGACAGCCCGTAAATCAAAGGTACTTTTATTCTTGTTCTCAAGCAGACCCAAGAGTTCTTTTAATTCAAAGCAGCAACGTTCAATATCCTTGAATTCTCGAAGGATTTCGGCCTTTAGTCTTATAAACTTTTGGCTTTTACTGGCTGGAGTAAACGAGTCGCCCATCGGAATAAATAACCTCTTTTAGGCTACTGTTGCATGTTTCTAATGGAATAAGATTAATTTCTCTTTTAAAGTAATCTGAAAGAAATGCGAGGGATTTTAAATACAGGCGGGGAGAAAGCCCTTCTATCGCTATGTCAATATCAGATCGGCTATCAAAATTTCCATTTATTAATGAACCAAAGAGGTATATCTTTTTTACGTCAAATTCTTTTGTAAAAGCTCGTATGGCATCTGGCAAATTTAAAAGGATATTTTTTCTTTCCTGCTCAAGCGCTATAGTCTTTTCTGACAGTCGTTTTTTCCAGGCTACAAAATAAGACGTTGTTTTCATAAAGCAAGCAATTAATAGAGAATGATTTGTGATTTTAAAATGTAAAAGTCTCGTTTTCTGCAATTTTTGCTATCCATTGTAATTATTGTAATTACAGAGTACAAGTGACTTATTACTTGGGATGTTTATATGGATTTTACGTAAGTAATGACTCAATGTCAAGGAGTATAAGCGCTGAGCTTGCATTTTTTTATTGCAAACCGTTGTTTAACTGTTTAATATTTGACTTTGTATGTATTATTTACCCAAAAATACCCATTGGAGGTAAAATGAAATATATGGGCGAGTTACTGGAAAAAATTAAAACAAAAAAAGCTAAAGTAGGCGTCATCGGGCTTGGTTACGTCGGACTGCCGCTTGCCCTTGAATTTGTTCGAAGCGGATATTGTGTGACAGGCATCGATAAAAGCAAGGAACGTGTCGAGTCGCTGAGCAAGGGAAAATCGTACGTAATTGATGTAAGAGACGAAGACATTGCACAGTTCGTAGAAAAGGGTATTTTAAGCGTAACCGACGACACCAGCGTATTGTCAGGTTTAGATGCCATCAGTATTTGCGTGCCAACGCCGTTAACGAAGACGAAAGACCCCGATATGTCTTACATCATCAATGTGAGTCAAGAGGTCAAGAAATATTTGCATAAAGGCCAACTTTTCATCCTGGAAAGTACAACGTATCCGGGAACAACGGAAGAATTGGTGCAACCGATATTGGAAGATAGTGGTTTGAAGGCAGGGAAAGATTTCTTTCTTGCTTTTTCTCCGGAACGCATTGATCCGGGAAATAAGCGGTATTCTGTCAAAAACATCCCGAAGGTAATAGGGGGTGTCACGCAACAATGCACAGAACTGGCGAGTTGTTTATACAGTCAGATCATTGAAACGATTATACCTGTATCGTCTCCGAAAGTGGCGGAGATGGTAAAACTCCTGGAGAATACCTTCCGGAATGTCAATATTGCATTGGTCAATGAGATAGCCATTATGGCGGAAAGGCTTGGCATCGATGTCTGGGAAGTTATCGATGCTGCAAAGACAAAGCCTTTTGGCTTTATGTCATTTTATCCTGGTCCGGGGCTGGGCGGCCACTGTATCCCCATCGACCCTCTGTACCTTTCCTGGTTTGCAAAAAAGAACGGGTTTGAACTACGGTTCATTGCGCTTGCAGACCAGATAAATAGCGCCATGCCCGAATTCGTCGTAGAAAAGGTCACCGATGCGCTGAACAGTATGGAAAAGAGCGTAAAAGGTTCGAATATTCATATTCTGGGCGTTGCATATAAAAAGGATGTCAACGATGTTCGGGAGTCGCCCGCCCTCGAAATTATCAATATCTTACGGCTCAAAGGGGCCAAGATATCGTATACCGACCCCTATATTCCAGAAATTGATTATCATAAACTTAATGCCAGGTCAAAGCCCTTGACGAAGGAACTCCTATCAAAGGTCGATTGTTCCGTTATCGTGACAGACCACAGCAATTTTAATTATAACCTGATTGTATCCCACTCCAAACTAATCGTCGATACCCGCAATGCCTTGAAGGGTATTAATAAGAAACATATCGTGCGACTCTAATATGACTGACCTGCTTTTTGAAATCGGCACAGAAGAGATACCTGCCAGCTATATCGAGCCGGCGCTCGATCAGATGAAGATATTATTTACAGGGCAACCAAAAAAACACCGTCTGGAAATGCATTCCATTTATAGCACCGGCACACCGAGAAGACTGACCCTGTTTGTACAAGGGTTACCTCAAAAGCAAGAGAGTGTGACGGAAGAAATCCAGGGACCTTCAGCAGCCGTTGCCTTTGATAAGTCGGGGAATCCGACAAAGGCAGGGCTGGGTTTCGCCAAATCTCAGGGTGTCGATATAAAAGACCTTCAGATAAAAAAGACTCCTAAAGGGGAATATTGCTTTGCGACTAAAAAAATAGAAGGACATGAAACGCTACATATTTTACCGGACGTATTAACTACGGTCATCAGGAATATCTCGTTTCCCAAATCAATGAAATGGAAGGGAAGTGACTTGTTTTTTGCGCGTCCCATACGTTCTCTGCTTGCGCTATTCGGAGATCAGGTCGTTTCTATAGAAATCAACGGGATTAAGGCGGACAGATTCAGCTTTGGACACCCATTTTTATCTGGAAAGAAGATTGAAATTTCAGAGGCCAATTGGGAATTATACAAAAAATTACTCAAACAGGAACATGTCGTAGTTGATATGACCGAGCGTCGTGAGACACTGAGGACAAAGATAACACAACTCATGACACCCTATGGCGCAGCTATTGATGACGAAGAGTTGTTGGATGAAGTCACGAATTTAGTTGAATACCCCAATGCCATTGAATGCAGTTTTGACGAAGAATTTCTTGATATTCCTGCGGATGTCATAGAAACATCCATGAAGGAGCATCAGAGATATTTCCCCATCAAGAAAAGAGGTGGAAAGCTTTTAAATAAATT
>JANLHY010000401.1 GCA_024653795.1 Candidatus Brocadiaceae bacterium
CGCCCAAGTTAATGAAATTCAAAATTATCTAAGCCCACGAAACACACGAAAAAACACGAAAGAAGTATGATTCTGAATCTGTTATAAAGGACTTTCGCGTATTTCGCGGGCTACGACAAAGTCAGAAAGACGTTGGGTTTCGTTCCTCAACCCAACCTTACAATTCTCGGACAACCTGGAAAGATTCGACCCCGTTCTTTCCCCAGAAAAAACCAAAAAAAGTTTGCATTCTTATTCATTTTTGTATTATCATCCTTTTTAAAGTAAAAACAATTTTCTATCATCTCTCCATTTAAATGCAGAAAAAGCTTGATGCGAAAGAAATTACAATGCATAACAAGAAGACACGGCAACTTCTTATATAGCGAGAGATTCTGTGTTTGCCGTTTTATACAGACTGTATAATAATTGTTAGGAGGAAGAACGATGCATGCAATCTTCACGGCAGCGAACATCACTGCCCTCATCAGCATTATCAATCTGGTGGTGATCACCAGTGCCGCCATCCTTCTGTATCGCCAAATCAAAACCAACCACGAATGGAATCGCCTGAAAGCCGCGCACGACCTCATCTTGGATTCGAACCTGGGCACATTCCGGACGCTGCGTAACAACCTCGAGAAGAAGATTGACATATACGACCAGGCTCAGACCTACGCCACAAGCAAGGGATCGCTTGACAAGGAAGATCACAGGGCGCTTGAGGCGATCCTCAATTACCTTGATAACTTGTGTCTTGCCATTAAGAACAATGTGGTTGACAAAGAGATTGCATTCAATTGCCTGGCTGCCATTCTCTTAGCCTACCAACGTTGGGCGTCCCCGTATATCCAGGAATGTCGGAAGGGCAACCCGCTATTCTGGATCGAAATCGACCAGCTAGTCAATGAGTGGGCTAAACGGATCGAAGAAATGACGGCTCCCAAGGTCAGCCCAAGACGGCCCAAGCTGTAACGGTTCTGAGATGGTAAGTAGATGACTCCTAACAAGCGCTTGCAGCCGACGGCGCATGAATGAACGTGAGCGCCGCGGCTGAAGCGCCGGTCGTTAGGCGATTGAAAGTTTTTACTATAACCGGAAAGTTTGTTTTCAAATGAAAGAGAAAATATCTAGCAAGCATTCAGCATCCGGTCCCATAAGGGAAGGGAAGGGAAGGGTCACATCTTAAATATTAAGTAATTGTTTCTTCAAATTCGTTATCTTATCACGCAGTTTTTTATTCCGCATTAGTTCGGCATTAATCTGGTTATATTTCATGGTAATCGCCGCACCTGATATACCATCGAAAAACACACCAAGATCCTTACCTGATAACCCGCTCAGGTCTCGGGCAAGATACATTGCAATTGCCCGTACTTTGTTATTCTTGCGCCCCTTGATTTTTGCTTGATCCTCGCTACACCTGAATTCATC
>JANLHY010000408.1 GCA_024653795.1 Candidatus Brocadiaceae bacterium
CACCATTGGATACCTCCAAACTTATTTCTTATTTGCCTTGACCAGCAAAAGGAATAAATGATATGAATTTTTTTATGCATTTTTGGGATAGGTCTATAACTTCCTCCTAAATACTTTGATTTACTTCCGTATACCAAGTTTATTGATAAGCTTTTTATATCTGTCATTGTCTCTGCTTGATAAATATTTAAGCAGCGCTGACCTGTGTCCAACCATTTGAAGCAGTCCCCTGCGAGAAGTATGGTCTTTTTTATGTTCCTTCAGATGGCCGCTTAAATGATTAATTCGTTCTGTTAGCAATGCTACCTGTACCTCCGGAGAACCCGTGTCGCTTTCATGCACTCTGAGGTCGTTGATAATTCGCTGTTTTACTTCTTTATTGATCATTTACTTCGATTCCTTACATAAAATAAATTATTCAAAACTCTTATTAATTCTTGTGTAACTATTAATTATCACGTTTGTTGTGTAAATTACGTTATTAATATAGCAAAGCGTGTCCGTCATTTGCAACAAAAAAATTTAACGTTTTTCCGATGAGCATAGAAGTCCTGAAGAGTTTAAAAACCTCCTATAAAAAACTGCTGCAAAAAGTCACCCATAGGAAACGATATAAATATTTTAAGTCATCAAATTTAAGGCGCCACCCCTTTATCCCGATGAGTGGCTCATAGATTAATTTAATTTTTCGATTTTGGCCCCGCAGACCTTGTACTCAGCCGTCTGGGTGATATTATCGTAGGCATCCTTTGTCAGCTTGTTCACGGCGGCCTCCACAAAGTGCATAGGCATCCAGATAACGCCTTTTTTCACCTTCTCAGAAACCTCGGCACGGGCAGTTATCTCGCCGCGCCGCGTTGCAATCTTGACCATTTCACCATCAAAGATACCTAATTTACCGGCATCAGATTGATGTATTTCGACAAAACAATCATTTGTTTTATGGATAATTCCGGCCGACCTCCGTGTCATGGTACCCGCATTATAATGATATAAGGTACGCCCAGTTGAAAGTAATAATGGGTATTCCTTGTCAGGACTCTCGGCAGGTGCACGGTACGGTAACACAAAAAACTTGCCAAGACCTCTTGGAAATTTACCTTCGTGCAAGAATTTAGTACCGGGATGCTTTGTGTCCGGACACGGCCACTGAATACCGTTATGTTCGATCCTTGCATAATTAATTCCTGCAAATACCGGTGCAAGGCTGGCAATCTCATCGTAAACTTCTTTTGGCGATGGGTAATCCATTCTATAACCCATGCGATTGGACAACTCACAGATAATCTGCCAGTCGGGTTTTGAATTTCCAATAGGGTTAATTGCCTTGCGCACACGCTGTACGCGGCGCTCCGTATTGGTAAATGTGCCGTCTTTTTCAGCAAAACTAGCTGCTGGCAGGACTACGTCTGCACACTTTGCAGTCTCTGACATAAAGATGTCCTGTACAACAAGAAATTCAAGGTTTTTCATCCCTTTAAGGGTGTAATCCTGATTGGGTTCACTAATAACCGGGTCTTCTCCGATTACATACAATGCCTTAAATTGATTCTTGTTCATGCGCTCGAACATGGTTGGCGCAGTGGCACCAGGAGTTCTTGACAATTTGACGCCCCATGCCTTTTCAAACTTCTCCATAACTGCATTATCTGAAATATCCTGATATCCAGGCATTTTGTTAGGTATACACACATCTGTAGCGCCCTGCACATTATTCTGACCACGGATGGGATTGACACCCGTACTGGGTTTTCCAATATGTCCTGTCAATAATGCTAGATTTGCAATGGTTCGCACATTATCGGTTCCACAGGTATGTTCAGTAATCCCCAGTGTATAATATATGGCTGATTTTTCTGATTTAGCATATAACCTGGCAGCCTGACGAATATCTTCTGCAGGAATACCGGTAAATTCTGAAGCCTTCTCAGGTGTGATATCCTTCAAAAATTCTTTTAATTCTTCATAACTTTCGGTACGTGTTTTTATGAATTCTTTATTTTCAAGACCTTCGGCAATTATGACATGGGCCATTGCATTGAGTAACCAGTTATCTGAACCCGGTCTTACCGGGAGATACAATTTTGCATGCTGGGCAAACCAGATACGACGCGGGTCTGCCACAATAAACGTACATCCCTTCCGCAAGGCCTTCTTCATCTCTAACCCTACAATTGGATGTGCCTCTGTCGGGTTGCCACCAATCAGAAAAATGAGTTTACAATCCTTGATTTCGCTGATCGAATTGGTCATTGCACCACTACCGAATGACATCGCCAGACCGGCGACGGATGGTGCGTGTCAAGTCCGGGCACACTGGTCTACGTTGTTAGTGCCAATTGCAGCCCGCGCAAATTTCATTGCCAGATAATTTTCTTCATTGGTGCATCGTGAAGAACTCATTACTCCTATATAGTCCGGTCCGTATTTGGCTTTTATTTCGCCCAATTTAGCGGCGACAAGATTCAGCGCCTCATCCCATGTCGCCTCTTCAAACTTCCCATTCTTTTTTATGAGCGGATGCTTCAACCGGTCGGGATGATGGATAAAATCATATCCAAAACGACCCTTTACACACAAGTTGCCGTCGTTGGGAATAGACCCTACCTTTGAGGTTACTTTAACGACCCGATTCCCTTTAACGTTTAAATACATCGTACAGCCTACACCGCAATAGGCACAGGTGGTTTTGACCTGTTTAAAGTCCCACTCCCGTCCTATTCCAACGGCCTGCTTTTCTACCAACGAACCAACTGGACAGGTAGACACACACTGGCCGCACAACACGCACGTCGTATCACGCCGTGGCTTCCCAAAGGGTGTTCCTGTCTGAGTCTCGAATCCTCGGTTCTTAAAATCAATGGCATAGTCCTGCTGTACTTCAGCGCAAATACGAACACAGCGGCCGCAAAGTATGCACTTACTTGTGTCCTGTTGAATGACAGGATTTTCGTCTTCTGTAACACCACCATCAGGATCTTCAAAGAATCGGCTTTCTCTCACACCATACTTGTAAGCAAGGTCTTGCAGGCTACACGAACCACATTTCTCACAGGTCATACAATCCCTGGGATGGTCTGAAAGGATCAGTTCTAAAACCATCTTTCTGGTTTTTAATACTTTTTCAGAATCAGTACGGATCACCATACCATCGGCAATCTCTGTATTGCACGACGTTATGAGCGCAGTCGATTTGCCTCTCTCTACCTCTACCATACAAACGCGGCATGCCGCAAAGGGTTCGAGTCGTGGGTCGTGACAAAGGGTTGGGATACGAATACCGCTTAAATTGGCTGCCTGCAAGATTGTTTTGCCTTTATCTACTTCTATAGTCTTACCGTCGATATTTACTTTAATTTTTGGAACCATTACCATAATATTATTCTCCTTAATTTTCAATTATGACACTGATTGCCGCAGATACACACAGATTACTTTCAACTTTTATATCCTGTTAATCAGTGTCCATCTGTGTCCACAAAAAATTCAACTTATCATAATTCCTGCATAACCTACGACCTGATCATAATCGCCTGTAATATCACCACTGGTTTCGTATCGTACCAGTTCTGCCTTTTTAGCCCCGCGTTCTTTAGAACATACTAGCATAGCAACCACCGGGTAAATGCCACACATCGTGATGTGCATAGTATGGACTTTGTTATACAAATTGTCTTCGTTGAGTGCCAATATCTCATCGATGGCAATCTTGTCTTTCTTGTTAGCCGATACTTGTGACTCGTGATGTGTCATATCAGAAGAGGCTACCACAAGTGCATCCGGGCATAATTTCTGTAATACCTGTGATAAACTTTTACCGATATTTTTGAGGTCTACGATATT
>JANLHY010000422.1 GCA_024653795.1 Candidatus Brocadiaceae bacterium
TAGCGCTTCAAAAGACATCCCCGCTCCTATGGCGCCATCACCGACAACAGCCACAATTGACCTCTTGTATCCAAGAATTGAGTCAGCACATGACATCCCTAAAGCTGCCGATATAGCATTCCCACTATGACCGCAGGTAAAAGGGTCGTACAGGCTCTCGTTTTTATCAGGAAAACCACTCAGTCCCTTGTATTGCCGTAAAGTTGGAAACTTCGACCTTCTACCGGTAAGAATTTTGTGAACATAGGACTGGTGGCCTACATCCCATACAATTTTATCCCTCTTAAAATCAAAACAGTAATGCAACGCAATGGTCAATTCAACGACACCAAGATTTGAAGAAAGATGTCCAGGATTTTTTGAAACAACCTCCACAATTAATTCGCGAATTTCTGAAGCAAGCTTGGGCAGATCCGCCAGCTTCAGCTTTTTCAAATCTTCCGGATATTCAACAGAATCCAATAATTTGCTCATGTTCATTACCTGTTTAAACCTAAAAATTATTTATTTTGAATTATCACTTTGAGCAGAACCAATCTCAAAATCTTTGGTGCGGAGGATGCCATTTTCATCCTTCACCATGATTTGAATCTTCTTTTCTGCATTCTCCAGCAAGGCAACACACTGTTTGTACAGTTTAATGCCGTTCTCGTATTCGGACAGGGTCTCATCAAGTGACAAATCTCCCTTTTCGAGACGCTCTACAATATCTTCTAATCCTTTTAATGCATCCTCAAATTTTACCTTCGCCATAGTTTAAATTAGAAAGTCCCCTCTTGGGAGGGGATTTAGGGGTGGGTGTCGGTAACTTCGTGAGATATTCACTGAGATTTTACGGTCAAGGAACCCACCCCTAACCCTTCCCAGGAGGGGAATAATCCATGCCACCCTGTGACACGCTTAAATAAAATGAAAATTCCTATACATTAAATTTATTAATAAATTCTTTTGCGGCTTTGAGAGCGTCTTTTACTAACGCCGCATCATGAATAAGTCCTCTATAATATCCGGCAATGTGTAAGGTGTCATAAAGGTGTTCAAATTTCCTTGCGAGTTTGCCATTATGAGTTGCAAAAAGTTTCTTTAGCGCAATGCTGTATGCGTCAACGGATTTAGGCAACTCCTTTTTATGCACACCTTTCTCCAGGAGCGCTTCGTTAATGGCTTCTAATATCGCTAAGTATGCAGTACTAAATGCTTCCCGCACGGGTTTGATGTCGATGTAATCATTATCTTCGATGGGTGTGCGTGCAAGTATCTCTTTTGCATTCTGTAAATATCTTAATGATTCCTTCATGCCTATTTCGTAACACTTCAGCACCTCACTTTGAACTCAGTAGAGGAACCCACCCCTGGCCCCTCCCAAGAGGGGGATACAAGGGGTGGGTGAACTGATACCCTATTTCAATATCTCAACTACAGAAGATACAATACCACCATGAAAAAACTGCGTTTTTAATTTTTTCCCTGAAGTTAATCCTTCGACAGACTTGATGGGTTTATCATCCTCTACGTTGGTTGTGATAGAATAACCCCTATTCAACACTTTTAACGGACTCACACTATCCAATCTGTTTGCAAAACCAACGAGTCGTTCACGCTCTAATTCCAGTGAATGTTTACTTACTGAAACAAGCCTTTGTGCAATCTCGTCCAATCTTTGCTGTAATCGCAGAATCCTGTCCAATGGTCTCTTGAATGGGAAGCTGTTTTTAACTCCCATAAGATGGCTTCTGATAATCGTTATTTTATTATATAACGCTTGTATAAGTCTAGCCTTAATTTTTTCCAACGAATCCTTCAACTGGTCATAATGTGGAACAACCAGTTCACCAGCCTCTGTGGGTGTAAGAGCCCTTTTGTCAGCAACTAAGTCTGAAATAGTTACATCAATTTCGTGCCCGACTGCGGAAATAACGGGAATCTTTGAGGCATAAATACTCCGTGCAACCACTTCCTCATTAAACGCCCATAAATCCTCTAAACTACCGCCGCCCCTTCCCACAATCATTACGTCGATATCTGGAATAGTATTCAAATCCTTAATCGCCCGGGCAATCTCCAATGCAGCGCCTTCCCCCTGCACTTTTACCGGATAGACGAAAATCTCTACTCTGGCAAACCTTCTGTTTATTACATTCAGGATATCTCTGATTGCAGCGCCTGTCAGAGATGTTACAATGGCAATTTTTTGAGGAACCAGCGGAAGCGGTTTTTTGTGTGCAGGATCAAATAAACCCTCCTTTTCGAGTCGCTCCTTTAATTGTAAAAAAGCCAATTGCAACGCACCAATACCTTTGGGTTCAATCTTTTCGATGATCAATTGATATTGACCGCGGGCCTCATACACCGTAATAGAACCAAAGACCAAGACCGCCATTCCATCCTTTATCTCAAATTTTACGGTGTTTGCAATAAATTTAAACATAACGGCCTGGAGTTGCGCATCGGCGTCTTTAAGCGTCAGATACACATGACCGGACGTGGGTTTTTTTAAATTGGAGACCTCTCCCACAACCCATAGATTAAAATAATCCTGTTCGAGTGAACTACGAATCCTTCGGGTGAGTTCAGAG
>JANLHY010000432.1 GCA_024653795.1 Candidatus Brocadiaceae bacterium
GGAGGCAGCGAGGGTAGCGGCATATTCAAATTTACTGATACCTGTAGATTTATATTCCATCGACCCGCTGGTATCAAGGAATATATAACACTTGAGATTCGTTTCCTCCTCGAATTCCTTAATGTAATATTTATCTGTCCTTGCATGCGCCTTCCAGTCAATGTGCTTTATCTCATTTCCAGGGGAGTATTCTTTATGTTCCAGGAATTCGATGCTCGAACCTTTGTAAGGGCTTTTATGAATACCCGACAAGACCCCGTCTACTACAAGCCTCGCACGGAGTTCCATGCTGGCAATCCTGGACAATATTACCGGATCAAAAGGGTTTTCTGCCATAGAACTAACCGTAAAGAAATAATTTTAGATTTACAATTTGTGATTTACGATTTTAATGGGTGAAAAACAAATTATAAATCTAAACTCGTAAATCCGAAATCGTAAATTTATCACGTGTGTTCTTTTATAGTGTCGAGTAACTGGTCGATGATGTGTAAAGTGGTTTTTCCTTCGGCTTCGGCGTGGAAATTAGTAATAATGCGGTGTTGTAAGATAGGTTTGGCAATTGCCCTGACGTCATTACAGGTAACAGCATATCTGCCGTCCAGTAATGCGCGTGCCTTGCCTCCGAGGATAAGATATTGTGATGCGCGGGGACCCGCCCCCCAGCTAATCCATTTTTTTATAAAGTCAGGTGCACTGGAGTCCGACGGCCTTGATGCCCGTACCAATCTTATGGCATATTCAAGCACATAATCGGCAACCGGCACCCTTGTAACGAGGTCTTGAAGACTCGTTATTTCTTCAGGACTGAAAGCTTTATCTATTGTTGGTTTATAAGTGGAGGTGGTTGTTCTTACAATTTCGATTTCTTCTGCTTTTGAGGGGTACTGAACGTTAATCTGAAACATAAATCGGTCAAGTTGCGCCTCGGGCAAAGGATACGTGCCTTCCTGTTCAATGGGATTCTGGGTGGCAAAAACAATGAAAGGTAAATCAAGAGAATATGTGGTGCCGCTGGCGGTAACTTTATATTCCTGCATTGCCTGTAGCAGCGCTGCTTGTGTCTTTGGGGGTGTGCGGTTAATCTCGTCGGCCAGCAGGATATTTGAAAAGATAGGGCCTTTGATAAATTTAAAAAATCTTTTCCCGGAGGCGTGATCTTGCTCCAATATATCAGTACCGGTAATATCGGCAGGCATCAGATCGGGTGTAAATTGTATGCGATTAAACCTTAGGTTTAAAACGTTTGCGAGGGTGCTCACGAGGAGTGTTTTTGCAAGTCCAGGCACTCCCACAAACAAACAATGCCCTTTGCAAAAGAGGGCTATAAGGAGATCGTCAATAACCTCCTCCTGTCCAACAATAACCTTTGCGATTTCTTTTTTTATTTTAGAACGTCCCTCGACTATCTTATCGATAGCCCGAAGGTCTGTCTTTTCGGTTTCTGTGATACGCATAAGAAAGATGCAATAATTTAGCCATTAAATTTATTCGTTGATAACCCACCCCTTAATCCCCTCCCAGGAGGGGACTCCACAATTCCCCTCTCGGGAGGGGTTGGGGGTGGGTTTCCTTATTTTGTGGAATTGTCCATGCCACCCAAAAACCAGCATGAATAAAAACAAAAAGAGCGTCGGTGCCGAAGCTGCTCAGATAAGCCCAAAACTGAGCATGTCACTACCAAGGCTTTTCCCCGACACCAACGCTTTATTACTTTT
>JANLHY010000596.1 GCA_024653795.1 Candidatus Brocadiaceae bacterium
AAATGGGAAACTGTCCTCATTATCAAAAAAAAGTGTTCTTCTTACCCCCAGTGTCACCTGTTCTATCTTCCCGTCAATAATAATCGTCTTGAAAAAGGAACTCAATACAAGCTTATTTGTAACTTTCTTTTTCAATTCCATCGATTTCATACCTCCTTTTTCAATAAACCCCATATACAATTAAATAGATTATTTAAAATTGTCTGACTCAATTGCAGGAAATATATCATATACGATTTCTATAGTCAAAATTATTATTCTATAATTTTCTCCCATCTACTTGCATTAAAAGACCTTAATAAACTGCTATAGCGTGAAGTTAAGATAATATACTGAAAGTAAAAAATCAACTTAAATGTATAGGAATTTCAATCTTTTGTGATTCCCCTCTAGAAAGAGGGGATAAAGGGGTGCGTAGAGACGCCCTGCCAGGGCGTCTCTACCTCGCAACACACACCCAGCCCCTCTTTCTAGAGGGGAGCTTAAAAGTCCCTACCGCAGCCTAATTTAAAAAAATAAGCTCCCCATTCAGTAAATAATATGGGGAGCTTATCATTAGAACAAAACAATTCCAACCAAGACATAGTGGGTGAAATAAATTAACTATTAGATTTTAACATCTATCTTGGCCTTTTCCAAGAGTTGTCTTATTAATACTTGAGCTTTTTCTTCCATCATGTTCTGTTTAATATTCTGTTTCACGTCATCAAATTTAACAGCGGTACCATTTTTTATTTCTGTAACTTTGATGATATGGTACCCGAACGGTGTCTTTACAGGCTCACTCACCTGACCTACCTTTAGCGCAAATGCGGCTGCAGCAAAAGGCTCAACCATCTGTCCCTTTCTCTTAAAAAAGCTCAGGTCTCCTCCCTTATCTTTCGAAGGACAATCAGAATACTGCTTTGCAACTTCGGCAAAATCCTTTCCAGAATCAACTTCTGCTTTTATCTTTTTGATCTTTTCCAATGCCTGTGCAAGTTCAGCATCGGCCTTCATTTCACGGGTATCAACCAGAATATGACTGGCCCTCATCTCTGTGCCATCATAAGCAGCCTTATTCTCGTCAAAATATGCCTTTATTTTCTTATCATCAATATCCTTCCCAAGGTGCTTTTCTAAGGAGAGAGAGATAACAATGTCGCTTTTCAAATTATCGATACTGCTTCCGTGTGTCTCTAATACTTGTTCCAATGTTTTGCCTTCCAAACCTGGATTTGATTTGATTTCTTCCCGAGCCTTATTCAATTCTTTCTCTATTTCAGCCTGACTTACTTCAATTTTGCTATCCCTAATAAATTGCATAATAAGTTTTTGCGTAATCAAGCCGTCGAGTATTTGCCTTGTGATGGCAGGCAGTTGTTCATCGGGTATCTGATTGCCAAACCTGCTGAGCATTTGATTCACATCCTTCTGGCTAATATTCTCACCATTCACAGTTGCCAGAACCTTGTTTGAATCGTCCTCCTGTTTCGCCGGTGCAGCTTCTTTTTCTTTTGATACCGAGGCCTCTTTTTTTGACGATGCTTCAGTAGTTTTTTTCGCTGGTTCAGAAGATTTGTTCGTCTCTTTCTCAGCAGCAAAGGCGCTTAACTGTATGCACAATATCCCACCCAATACAACCCCCAACGGCTTATACCATCCCCTTAACATTGACTTCTCCTATAAAAAAATTAAGTAAATAATTAAATTATTTTAATACATCGTAAGTTATAAAGTCAAACGAGTTCTTTTTTTCTTTATTCGTTGTTAGGAAGATTTTTTCATGTATAACATCATGTCCATAAACCCTCGCCTGATCATCATTACTGCTATGGCTGCCAGCAAGAGTGACGCAACCTTGGCAAATGCCTTGGAACCGCCTTCACCCATCAACCGATATATGAAATTAGACTTCAGAAACACAATCCATACGATGACAAGATTTACTGCCAGCGAAGTTATAGTAGGAATGTATCCATAGGTATCCACCGTTACAATGATTGAGGTCAAAACAGCCGGACCTACAACAAGTGGAATGCCTAAGGGAACAACTCCCATAGTTTGAGTTACTGTCCTCTTTCCTTTTTCTGAAAACAGCAAATCATTGATGGCAAATACCAGCAACAAGAGTCCCCCGGCAATTTTAAAATCGTATATCTCAATCCCCAATACAGAAAAAACAACCTTTCCAATGGCCAGAAAACCAATACTAACGGAGAGCGCCGTAATGACAGACTGATTTATAATTTTTGTTTTCTGTGGTTTTTCTATCCCATCCACCAA
>JANLHY010000470.1 GCA_024653795.1 Candidatus Brocadiaceae bacterium
TGATAATAAGAATACATGCCCATAGCGCCGGCAGGAATATTGCCAAATTGATCTTTAATCTTTCCTGAATAATAAAAGATTTGATCATTTGTTGAACCATATTCTGAAACAGGTTTTGGTACCTTGCCTTCCGCAACAGCCTTACTAATTGTATTTCCTACCATAGCAGCGCAGATGGTTGATCTGGACATTCCAACCGCTTTAATAAACGGAGACAAAAGAGCAAATGACTTATAAATGTGGTCTTCTGAAACTAAACCACCTGCCAGTACTATATCCGGAACATATTCTCCGCGGTCTGCAAGCCTCTTGCAATATTGATAAGTTAAAGCCGCAATATAGACAGTTGGCACTCCCCATTCATTCATCATACGCCATGGACTCATTCCTGTGCCGCCGCCAGAACCATCAATTGTCAAAACGTCTATTCTCGCCAAAGAAGCAAACTTAATAGCACGGGCTAAATCAGATGGACGGTAAGAGCCAGTCTTCAAAAAGACATATTTAGCCCCTGCATCCCGCAAATATTGTACGTCATTCATAAATCCATCAATTGCCCGTGACAAAGCGTCTGGGATGGCACACATGCGTGTATGCCTTTCAAAACCTTTTATTGTGCCATTATTAAAAGCTTGTTGGGTGACTGGGTCTTCCGGGTCAGGTATGACAACATACCCTAACTTTTTTAATCGGATGGCCTTTTCAATGGAAGTTAATTTAACCTCGCCGCCGATATTTTTGGCGCCTTGCCCCCACTTTAATTCAACGGCGTCACTTCCTAATTTCTCTAAACAATACGGCAAAACATCAAGACGCCAATCTTCCTGATTTGCTTGTATTGCAATAAATCCATAGCCATCTTTCTGGTAATCCTTAAATGATTTAAAACGTCTAACCAATTCCGGGCTAGTTGCAACCTTTCCACCAGTAATGGTTGATTTATCATCCATCGCTGCAACATTCTCACCAATAACGATACCCGAACCGCAGATCGCTGCGCCAATTCCTAATGATTCAAAGTGATTTTGCGCAATCATGGTTGAACCTAGACCCGTGCAAATTATAGGCACTCGCAATTTAAGACCTCTATCGCGTCCCATACAGGTCACAATGTTTGCATTTGTAAACAGGTCATATTCTTTCTGATGATGCCCGGTAATTGAGCCAGTAATATTAAAATGGGAAAAATCAACAGGAAAGTCTTTTTGAGCGCTAGCGGTTACTTGTCCGAACGGACCCGGATATATTGCCTCTGGACCCCGATACGATGATTTCCCAATTTCGCAGTAGCCAGGACAACCATCTAAACACGTAACACACATACCGCTCTGTGGTAAAACCTCGTCGCCTAAACGTGTCCATGTCCCAGTCGCCCTGGATCTGTTTGGTATAAACAAAGAACCCATAAAATGCTCCTTTCCTTCTTAAATTGAGTATTGTCTTGTTAAAAGACGTCTTAATTTTTATTTAAAGTATTGCTCGCTTGCCCTTTCTAAACCACCCCATAGTACACATCTTGTATCGAGGAAATCAAAAGCCCCCTTTCTTATCTTTGCTTGTTGCTCATCAGTTTGTGAACAGAATTCCAATGAACGTCTGATATTTGCAGCATGTTCAACATCTAATTCGATATGAGCAGTAAAGAAAAGCACATCATCTTCGCTTAATCCTGCATGCCTTAAACCTTCACGGATTGTGGTATACATGGTCGGCACCATAAATTCTGTTCCTGGTCCCAATGCTCCTAATGCTTCAACATAATCCATGTAATGAATATTTAAATATTTTTCCACAAATAGCTTTGTTTCCGGTAACATGTTTATTTTATCTAACGCCCCCTGCGATGTATCAATACCTGTTGATCTCAAGAATTTGCGGAAAATCGCAGGATGTGTAAGCTCTGCATCCATCCCTTTTTGTTCTTCACTTCTACCACCGTATTCTTCAAATAAATTTTTAATCAACGGGGCCCGGCCTTTCTCATCAGGGCAAATGGCAACTGCGCCTGCCAGATATCGTGAAAAATGCCTCGAAAAACAATAATATTGCTCTCCGAACAGCTTTGCTGCGGCTTTAGTCGCCTTTTTTCTAAATTTTTGTAAATATGAGTGCCCACTCACCGCTGGGTGTTTTAAAACCTCAGCCTCTAATTTATCAAAAAATGCATTAACTGACATTGCCATAACTTACTCCTTCCAATAAAATATAATAAAAATTTATTCACAATTTAAATTACATAAAATTACTGCTCATTATTGCACTGCTTGTCCTTGTTTCTTTCAAAAAATAAATCTATTAGTGTTTGTTTTTTATATATCCTCCTTTATTTTATTTTTGTTTTTATCTGTTTATAACATTTTCAGATTATTAAAAATCTGCTAGACAGAAAAGCAATAAATATACCTTAAAATATTTTTCTTCGTAATGTCGTTTCTAACTGATTTGATTGAATGGTCTTATCGAAAAACATTTTTGTTTTCTAAAAAAGGATTTTAATTTAAAAATTTCTTTTTAATGCTTGTTAACGAAAAATTTGCTAAATTATATACTATGATAGTAAAATATGGTGAAAAAATTTCGTACATGGCTTTGCTTTTACGTTAAATTAAGGATAGAGAGGCAAGGCAGGAGGAAATTAAATACAGAAATATATTATGAATAAAAAAAATCCCATCGCAATTTTTGATTCTGGAGTTGGAAGTCTTTCAATTATAAAGGAAGTCAGAAAATTACTGCCAAATGAAAATTACATCTACCTTGCGGACAAAAAACACTTTCCATATGGGGAAAAAACACATAATGATTTGTTGAATATTATTCAAAATACCATAGAATATCTCTTAAAGTATTTCAAGCCGAAGCTAATTGTGCTTGCTTCTAATACTCCGTCTATTCAAATACTTCATAAAATCAAAAAATACGAAACTGAGATTATAGGAGTATTTCCTCCTATACCAGAAGCAGTTAATATTTCAAAAACTGGCCACATAGCTATTTTAGCGACGCAAAATACGGTAAAGAGTCCAGAGTTGGATGAATATATAAAATCACAAAAAATTCCTTCGGCGGTTGCAATAACAAAATTTAATGCATCCAGCATGGTAGGGCTTGTCGAAACTGGTTTGTTTTTATCAAATGAAGAAAAAAGCCTCCAATTGATTTCTGATGAGCTTGCAAAGTTGGACAAAATTGATAACTTAATTGATACAATTACGCTTTCCAGCACCCATCTTCCTTTTCTGAATAAATATTTTAACGCTTTAAGACCAAACCTCAATTTAATAGATCCTGCAAAAATCGTCTCTGAAAAAGTAAAAAAGTCGTTGGAGAGAAATTTTCAGGATTCGGAGGGAAAAGGGACATTACAGATCCTGGTTTCACAAGAAAAGGAATTACTAGAAACAATAATAAGAAAACTAGGAATTTATGAGGAAGTAAATGAAATGTGTCTCGATTTTTAATTATTTTGAATATAAAGTAAAAGAGTGGCAGTAGAAGCGAAATTATTTCTCGCCTTTTTATCCAGCACACACCCAATTCACGCAAATTTTTCGTTAAGCAGTCTTTTCCCATTGTCCATCTTTTCTGTCTCATTCCTTCAGACAAGAATATAATTACCTCTAATATTGTCCCAAATCAACACTTACAATAAATATAATCATGGTCAATTGGTTACTGGTATGCTAGTTGTTAATTAGTGCTAGAGCGAGAACCCTTACTTTTGTCATTTCGACCCCTTCGCTTTCTGTCATTTCGAGGAGCGAAGAGACGAGAAATCTTTTGCTCAGGGCAGGCTCCGGGAGAAATCTGTAAACCCTGCAATTTCAATGGTCAAAAAATTTCTCGATACTCTCGAAATGACAATTTTATTAGTTTTCGTTCAAACACTAATTACGATAATTAATTTCCAGTTTGTCCATAATTGACTTCTATATATATGACAAAGCCAAGATTGTTGCTGGTAGATGATGATAAGGATGCGCTTGATGGGTTGACAAGCATTTTGAAGCGTGATGGGTATCAGGTTGCCGGTGTTTTGTCAGGTTATGAAGCATTAAACTCCCTGTCGAAAAAAAGTTTCGACGTCGTCATAACAGATTTGAACATGCCTGGGATGCATGGGTTTACCTTGATTCATGAAGTAAGAAAAAGGAAAGAACCTATAGCGATTGTAATTGTTACGGCTAACAGTTCTGTTAAAACAGGTGTGAATGGTGAGGGAAATAGGGAGTGTGATTACTTTTTGAAAAAACCTGTAAATATTGAAGAGTTAAAGTCGGTACTGGAGAAATTGTGGAGGAGAATGGCGATTACTCAAAAAATCAAAAGTCATGAAAAAGTATAGGTAGTTTTTTAATGTAACCTTAATTTTATGGAAAGGGAAAAAACGATGAACGTGTTAAAGCTAATTGGCAGGACAACTGCTTTGTTGTTGGGTATTGCAATATATTCCATTTCGCCGAATGTTTTTGCTGAAGAAGTAAAACAAACCAAGGTCGGGAGTCTTAGTCAGGATGAACAAGATTTAATCAATGTGACAAACGGCGACATCCTAGGAGAACGTAACAAGGATGGCGTGTGGGAGTTTCATCTTTACACCACAGATGGTTATATTGAGATGACCAATGGCGAATTAGTGTGGGTTTTTACCTATACACACGCCAAGGGCAGCTTTAAGAATGTGGGAGAAGTAACTACGAAAGAACAGGTAGAACAATTATTAGGGCCTGTTAAAGTGCCGAGTGACCCGATTCATCTTTTTGTTGGGGAGAAGGCGCGGATTACCTTACATAATACGGGTATGCATTATAATAATTCATCAAGACAGGACGAAGACTGCCTATGGGTACAAGTATGACCGGGATTATACTCTGTTTTTTAGTGAGCTATCTTCAACAGCAAACGAA
>JANLHY010000484.1 GCA_024653795.1 Candidatus Brocadiaceae bacterium
TTATTTTTTTATCATGCCTTGGTAAATTGTAATAGTTAACGGAGGTCAGGAACCGGGGATTTAGTATTTACTGATCATTGACTACTGATAACGATTACAAAATGTAATGTTAACAATATACTATTTTTTGGTTATTAATCAAATACTCATATTTGTTATTTAGTTCACAAAAGATATTTTAGGATTAAGTTTTTTTGGCACCCTTTTTATCGGTTTCCTTAAGCTTGAGATTAAGTATTTCCCGTTTCTTTTTTATTGTTGCCGGTTGAACAAAATAATAATTAAAGTAAAAAATAATCAAATTGAAACCCTTAAAAATGCTGATAAAATAGGAAAGACTGTAATAGTTCACCGCAAAGGACGCTGAGAACGCAGAGTTACAACCCCCTAAATCCCCCTTTGTCAAAGGGGACACCCGCAATAATCCCCCTTAGAAAAGGGGGATAATAGGGGGTTGTTATGCGATCTTTGCGCTCTCTGCGGTAATCAGAACTGTTACGGAAAATTTTATATATGCAAAACACCCCTAACCCAAACGAGTCGGAATCCGTAGCGCGGGTGGTTTATCCCCCGCCTGCCTGTGCGTGTCCGCACGCAGACAGGCCATTGGCCGACCACAAGGGATTGGCGCTACATTTATTTGCTAAAAATGTCAAATTATTTGTTAAGAAACTAACTTAAAAGCAATTTTAATATGACGATAGTATTCAATAAAGATATCTGTCATGACCTTTCTAAAGCTACTGAAAAGGAATGGTTGGAGACTAATGGGATCGGTGGTTATGCCTCTTCTACGATAATCGGAGCAAATATCAGGCGCTATCACGGACTGCTTGTGGCCGCTACAAGGCCACCGCTAGGAAGAACCTTATTACTCTCCAAGCTGGAAGAATTTCTGTGTATTAACGGAGAGGAATTTCCTCTGTCTACAAACATCTATCCTAATGCAATCTATCCCGAAGGACACAAAAATCTTAGCCAATTTAGTTTAAATCCATTTCCTACCTTTGATTATTCTATTAACGGGATAAATATTAAAAAAATAGTGTTTATGATTCAAGGCGAAAATACTACGGTAATTGTGTATCAGGTAAATCGTAGTAGCGAACGGACAATTGCCTCTACTCTATTTATGAAGGTAAGGGTTATGATCGCATTCCGGGATTATCACTGGCTTACCCATGAAAATCAAGCATTTAAGGCTGATTATAAAAATCTTACTAACGGAGGAGTATGTTTACAACCCTACGAAAAACAATCATCCATGTTTCTTTTCCATAATGCGCAGACAATGGACAAGACTTCATTCTGGTACAAGAATATGGAATATCCAAAGGAGATTGAACGTGGCTTGGAGGCACACGAAGACCACTTCAGTCCTTTTGCCCTACAATTCGACTTGAATAAAGGGATAAATTGTTATGTCGTTGCCTCTACAAATGAATATGGTAAATTAGATGTACTTGAGTTATTGAACAAAGAATCTGACCGAAGGAAAGGTATTCCTAGAGCAGCGTAGCCGCAACCAAAAAGAGTTACTCGGTGCTGAATGGCTAAAAAGAAAATGGTTATACGGTTAAATGGCTGTATGGTTAAATGGCT
>JANLHY010000508.1 GCA_024653795.1 Candidatus Brocadiaceae bacterium
TTAGCGGGAATCTAGGATGGACGAGCCTCTGGATACCCGATAAAAGCATTCGGGTATGACAAAAGCCGGTACATGCAAATTCCTAACCGGACAATGCTGAATTTCGGTAACAATTCACCCCCGCCTAAACCTCCCCCATCAAGGGGGAGGAATACAAGGGGACAATGAGTATTCCCCGCCCCTGGTGGGAGGGGTTAGGGGAGGGGGTGAGCTGTTACAAGTATTGGAAGGTGTCAATCATGTATCTGCAAAACCCTCAGAGGAAACGTATTTAAAAGGAAAAAAGGTTACCCTTGTAGGCGCTGGAGGGGTAGCTCGTGCAATTGCCTTTGGGTTAAAGGAACGTCAGGCGCAACTAACGATTATTAACAGAAATTACGAACGTGCACACTCACTTGCCAGAGACGTTGGATGTCTTGTCAGGAAATTCGATGAGACACAAGCGCTCGATACAGATATATTGATTAATGCCACTCCTGTGGGTATGTTTCCAAAAATCAATGAAACGCCAATCGACAAGAATAAATTGAAACCCAACATGATCGTCTTCGATACTATTTATAATCCTATAGAAACTAAATTATTACATGAGGCTAAGGCTCAAGGTTGCAAGACTATAAATGGTTTGTCGATGTTTGTCCACCAGGCGGCGGCACAATTTAAACTATGGACAGGCCAGATGCCGTCTGTTGAAATAATAGAAAATATTGCTTGCGAAAAGTTGGCAGTAAGGTAATAATCTAGCCACGAATTCACACGAATAAACACATTCGTGGCTAAATACATGTTGTTATTCAATGGAGGGTGATTAAGTCACTTTTATAAGGCTTGAATATCATCTTGATTGGTTTTCGTGGTACTGGTAAAACCACTATAGGTAAAATGCTCGCACAACGGCTTGGCAAGGAATTTGTTGACGCCGATGAGTATTTAGAGCAAAAGGAAGGAAAGACAGTCAAAGACATTTTTGCAGAAGGCGGAGAAAAGCTCTTTCGGGAAATTGAAACTCATGTCATTGCAGAATTGTGTCGTTTAGATGATCGGGTTGTAGCTACCGGCGGAGGGACAATCCTTCGGGAAGAAAATGTAAGAGCGCTCAAAAAAAGTGGAATCATAGTCCTTTTAGAAGCTGATACTGATACAATCTATAAACGAATTCATAAGGATACCCTGACAGGGCAAAGGAGGCCCAACCTTACGAATCAAGGAGGATACCAGGAAATTGAATATCTTTTAGAACACAGAAGGCCGCTTTATGACAGGACGGCGGATTTTGTAATAAACACAACCAGCATGTCAGCCGTTGATGCTGCAAATAAAATCATTACTTTAATCAAAACCGTAGATCATTTACACTGAGAATTGCTGTTAACATTGAAATTACAATTACACCGATGACGGCGCCCATGAGCAATATAAGCACGGGCTCTACCATGGTTACCAGTCTCTTCATTCGCTGTTCCACGTCGGCATCAAAATTATCTGCAACTTTAAGAAGCATTTGATCTAACTTCCCTGTTTCTTCACCCACTTTTAATAAATGGACAGCAATTTCCGGTAGAAATCCTTTTTGTGCGAGGGAAACAGTAAGGCTCGCCCCCTCTTTTACGTCAGTCTTTACCTTGTTGAGAATGTCAGAAAGATATTGGTTGGACAGCACATCTTTAACAATATCCATTGATTTAAGCAGGGGTACGCCGTTTTCCAGTAAGGTGCCGAGCGTTCTCGCAAATCTGGATATTTGCATTTTCCATAGAAGGTTACCCATGAGTGGTAGTTTTAATTTTTTTTGGTCCATTTTTATTGAAGTGTTTTTATCCTTCATTGCTTTTCTATACAAAAAGAACGTGATCATGGCTACAATAATAGAAACCCAGCCGTATCTAATGGAATACCGACTCAAACCCATGAGTATCATAGTCGAAAAAGGGAGAGAAATTCCCATTCCCTCAAAGATCTGAGCGAATTTGGGGATAACATAAACAATGAGCGCGCCTACTGACATGAGACCGGTGCTGCTCAGCAAGAGTGGATAAATCATTGCAGAGACAATTTCACCCCTGACTTTTTGTATGCGTTCCTGAAACGCCCCCAGCCTCTTAAGTACTTGTGGTAATACTCCACCCTCTTCTCCTGCACGTACCATGTTTATGTAAACACTGGTGAATAGTTTGGTATGGCTTGCGAGCGCCTCAGCAAAGGATTTTCCTGATTTGATCCTATTCAGCAAATCTTCAACAACATTCTTAATTGTGCTATTATCCTGTCCTGATAATAAAATGGACATGCTTTTATCAATAGGAATACCGCCTTCAAGCAGTGTTGCCAGTTCTTGTGTGAAGGGCAAGACGGCTTTTTTATTTACACGATTGAGAAAAAGTCCAAATTTTTTATTCTTATCTACTTGTTGAACATTCAAAATGACATGGCCAGATTTGCGGAGGTCATTGATCAGTTCCAATTTACTGATTGCCTCTTTTTCCCCTTCAATAATGCCACTGGATGTAGTTAATAACTTATATTTAAAGGTACTCATAAATAGCTATTTTTTAATGTTGGATCTCATAGTAACAATATGTTCTTCGCCGTACCAGTCAAGTTTTACTTGGTCTTGTTCTATATTTTTTACCTTGTATTCTGCAATCTCTTCGCCTTCTTCGATAAAAATAAAATTATTTTTATTTTTTGTTTTATCGGGATTTTCTATTAATGCCTTTCTAATATCTCCAAGAATCATGATGCCTCGTAAGGTAATTTTTTTTGGAGTTCCTTTTGGTTTTTGTTGATTTTCTGTAGATTGCGCAGCCACTACTTCTTGTTTGGAATTCGCTTTTGTTTGTGGGGGATTCCAGGCAGTACGGTTTGGTGAAAAAGGGTTATTTGAAAGCATAATTTCATAGTAGTCTGCCGTTTTATTATCAATAGACAGAGGAACCAGTGGTTTTTTCTTTAAAAAGGTTTCTTCTATTATATGTTTTTCTGGTTTTGTTATATTTTCCAGAGGATGATAAACTAACAACACACAAATAATTGCCAGGCTGGCTACTCCTATCAATAAAGCAAGATTTATTATGGGTAAATAGTGTTTCCATTGCTTTATTTTTTTACCAAAGGTTTCTATAACATACTGTAATGATTTTATATTAATGTTAACAGATTTCATATACGTTACAACTTCTTTCCAATAGAGGCAATTGCCGTTAGGGTAGAAGAAATAGTCGCCCCTTTTATAACATTTAAACCTAGGGTTTTTATTCGTAAATTATCAATAAAAAGCAATTTGTCATTATTATATTCTATATCGTATAGAAAATTTTGTAGTTTTTGTGAACTATCGAAATCGCTTATTTCAAAATTGATTGACATGGCAATAAGATAAGGTTTTTTGTTAATTACCTCTTTTTTTAAGGCAGTACTTCTGGATACAACCAATCCATTCTTTGTAGCCAGGTTATTTATCATTTCCTGCAATTTAGCAGAGGCGAGTTCTTCCGTTTCTTCAAACAGGAATTTTCCCTGGAGTTTTGCATAATATTGTTCCAGTTCATCCAGCCTGCTCTCAAATTGTTTTTTATTGGCTGCAAATGAATAATATTTCATAAGCAGTTTCTTTTGAGTCTCTAGCCGCCCTTTTGTTTCATTAATTGATTTAAAAAAAGGTGTAATCACAACCCTATCGAGACTCATATAAAAGATAACAATAAGGGCAACAACCAATAGTATCCTTTCTCTTATTTTGAGTCTATAAAATAGTTCTAAGAATCG
>JANLHY010000605.1 GCA_024653795.1 Candidatus Brocadiaceae bacterium
TTTAACAGCGGTATCTGGCGCAACTATCAGGTTCTTCTTTCCCAGAACTATCTTCGAACCACCTACAAGATATACAATCGGGTATCCATTCCAATACACGTCAGGAGTAAGCGAAAGGTTCAAAAAACAGTTCAGGATATGGATTGTCAGTGAGGGTGACAGATTATATGTCATTGAAGCAAAATGCACCCATCTGGGTTGTACCCCTAACTGGCTTGCAGCAGAAGGAAAATTCAAATGCCCCTGTCATGGCAGCGGCTTTACACCGGACGGACTTAACATTGAGGGTCCTGCGCCAAGGCCACTGGAGAGGTTTAAGGTTACACTGGGCGAGGATGGACAAATAACCGTTGATGCAGGGGTAAGGTTCCGGGGAGAGCGCGGTGAGTGGGACAAGACCGGCGCATTTTTAAAGGTATAAAATGAAGAATCCGGTGGATGACCTCCCCTTCATCCCCTCCTTGCGAAGGAGGGGAAAGAAAGGTGGTTATGAAATCCAACAGAATTTCACTTAATTATTGACTAATTACAAAATGATTAACAAACCGAATGAAAATATATTTACGAAATACAGAAATATGCTGAAAGAAAAAGGATTATTTGGCATGTTCTGGGATCTTACCGTTAACTCACAGGTCTGGAAGTCTATCTTCAGACATACCTTTACCGACACGCCGAAGAACCGGGCGCTAAAGGTTATTTCAAACGTCTTTATGCATTTGCATCCAGCCAAAGTAAAGAGACATGCGCCCCAATTTAAATTTACCTGGTGTATGGGTGGCATCACTTTCTTTCTGTTCCTTGTCCTCACGCTTACAGGCGTATTACTAATGTTTTATTATCGCCCCACCGTCCACGATGCCTATTGGGACATGAAAGATCTGGAATTTCAAGTACCCTTCGGGGCGATTTTACGGAACTTGCACAGATGGGGCGCCCACCTTATGGTCATAACGGTATGGTTCCACATGTTTCGCGTATTTGCAACGGGTTCCTATAAACCACCGAGAGAATTTAACTGGTGTGTGGGTGTCGTCCTGCTGGTGCTCACCCTCCTTCTCAGTTTTACCGGCTACCTGCTCACATGGGATCAATTGGGGTTTTGGGCCGTAACGGTCGGCACGAATATGGCACGCGCAACGCCGTTGCTGGGACATGAAGGGCCTTTTGGGGAACAACTGGGAATGACTGCGTACAATGATATACGATTTGCGCTTTTGGGCGGTTCTCTGGTAGGCGGAAATGCCTTACTAAGGGCATACGTATGGCATTGTATAGGGATACCCCTTATTGTCATTATACTTATGGCGGTGCACTTCTGGAGAATCCGCAAGGATGGAGGCATTTCTGGGCCGCTCTGACAAGTTTAGCCGCGAATTAACACGAATCTACACGAAATTTATAGAATTTAACCATGGAAAATATTTGGGCAATTATAACTAAACCTGATAACATCCCCATCGTCTGTTTAATAATTTTGTTGTTCTTCTTTACATTCATTACCTGTAAGCAGGCGTTTGAAAACGATAGACGGATAGAGCAGAAAAAGCATCAAAAAGGAGAATAGTATTTCGTGAACTACAAAATAACCAAAGCCGATGACCACTGGTTTAGGGAAAACATAAATTGCCAGTATGCGTGCCCTGTCAATACACCTGCCATGAACTATATAGAACATATCGTTGAGGGAAATTTTGACGCCTCTTTGCGTCTAAATTTCATGGCGAACCTTTTCCCGCATATACTTGGCAGGATATGCACTCATCCTTGCGAAACCGCATGCCGCCGTGGGGCAATTGACAAACCCATTGCAATATGTTCGCTCAAAAGGAGCGATGCAGACTTCGCCTCTAAAAATACTCCACCAAAACCTATAAACAGAGAAAAAACGGGCAAACGTGTCGCGATAATTGGTTCTGGGCCATCTGGCCTTGCAGCAGCAAACGATTTGGCATTGAAGGGACACGACGTTGTCATTTATGAGGCCCTTCCGGTCGCCGGCGGCATGTTAAGTGTGGGTATCCCCCCTTACCGGCTGCCTCGCGGCAAGATATCAAATGCCGTGAGCTGGATAAAGGAACTCGGGGTCGACATCCGTTTAAATAGTCCTATAGACACGGATGATAAGTTTGACGATTTATTAAAGGGATATGACGCTATATATATTGCCGCAGGCGCTCATAAATCGCAGATGCTTGATATCCCCGGCGAAGATCTGATGGGGGTAATGCACGGTGTTGCCTTTATGAAAAATACGAATCTTGGCGTAATAAAAGGCGTCCCGGAAAAAGTAGCAGTCATTGGAGGCGGGTTTACCGCTATAGACTGTGCGCGTTCGTCGCTAAGACTTGGCGCAAAGGAGGCTTCTATCATTTATCGCAGGACTTTGGAGGAGATGCCTGCAGGTGAAATAGAAGTAAGCATGGCGGAGGAAGAAGGCATAAAAATACACTACCTGACTTCTCCTGTAAGGATAATTGGAGGACATGACAAGCAGGCAACACATCTGGAGTGCATAAAAAACAGACTCGGAGAGACAGATGACAAGGGACGCCGGCGGCCTATACCCATTGAAGGAAGCAATTTCACCCTGCCTGTAGACACGGTCATAGCGGCTATTGGGCAATCACCAGATATAGGATTTCTGTCAGAAAGGGTTGGAATAGAGGTTAATCGCTGGGGAATGCCCGTCATAAATCCGGAAAGTTTTATGACTATCAGAAAGGGCGTTTTTGCGGGGGGAGATTGTGTAACAGGTCCCCGGAACGTAATTGAGGTGGTCGCAGACGGCAGAAAGGCGGCAAGGTCGATACACAAATTTTTAACGGGACAGGAAAAACAAGGCTATAGATTTTATCATAAGGATCAAGCCCCTTTAAGTAGAATGCCCGATTATGAGGTAACACCCCGGCAAAAACAAGATGCCCTTCCGATGAAAGAAAGGTGGGACCTGAACTCAGAGGTAGAGATGGGGCTTTCGAAGGAAAATACTTCCAGGGAAGCAGGGCGCTGCCTGCTCTGCCATTTTAATATATTTATTGACGAAAAATGCGTGCTATGCGGTGGTTGTATTGACGTTTGTCCACACAATTGCATATCCATGATCTCCCGTGAAAATGTTGAGAATGCAGATGCCTTATGTGATGAGGGCGCTATTCCCGGTGATTGGGATGCAGCGATGGTTATCGACGAAGAAAAATGTATCCGCTGCGGCTTGTGCGTTAAGCGTTGCCCGGTAAACGCTATCACGATGAGACGTTTTGCCTATTCAGAAGAATAATAAATATAGTAATAGTTCACCATGGACATTAACGGGACTTTTTTGGGCTGGTTCAATCTTGTAGATTGAACCAAAATGTTTCGGTTCAGGCTGCAAGCCTGAACCAGCGGGAAGGCCGCGCCAGGTAAATTCGTGGCTAAATTTTTTACTTAGCGTCTTAGTGACTTTGTGGCAAAACAAAATGAAAAAAAAGGATAATAAAGCAGAAGAATCCAAAGATACAGGCAGGTACAGGGCATTGTCCTTTATCAAAGGCACTACCCTTGCAAAAGAAAAAGATGCCGAGGTATCTGAGAATGAGTTACCCACGTGGCCATATCTGGTAAGGAAGGAATTTCTTGCGGCAATCATTTGCACCATCATCCTTATCGTCTGGTCCATCTTGCTTGACGCCCCGCTGGAGGAGCTTTCAGATCCTACCATGACCCCAAATCCGGCAAAGGCGCCGTGGTATTTTTTAGGGCTTCAGGAAATGCTTGTTTATTTTGATCCATGGATTGCAGGAGTCGTTTTTCCTACGCTTATCATCATAGGCTTGATGGCCATACCTTATATAGATTTTAATCCAAAGGGAAACGGGTATTACACCTTGAAGGAACGGAAGTTTGCCATGTTCACCTTTTGTTTCGGATTCCATATCTTATGGATATTGTTAATTATTGTGGGCGTCTTCATGCGTGGGCCTGGCTGGCTCTGGTTCTGGCCGTGGCAAGAATGGGACCTCCATCGGATTGCAGCCGAAACCAATTATGATCTTACCAGCTTCGTTGGCATTAACTCAAAGTCGCTACCGGGCTTTATTATAGGTGGCGCTGTTGTGATTGGATACTTCTTCATGGGCATGAATATTCCGTACCTTTTTATGAAGACGAGAAAAAGTGCGATATTAGAAAAACTCGGCATTCTTAAATATTCTATTGTAGCGTTTCTTTTCTTATCCATGCTGGCTCTGCCAATAAAGGTATTTCTGAGACTGGTATTCCATGTGAAATATATCTGGGTAACGCCGTGGTTTAATATATGAAAAAAGAAGAA
>JANLHY010000534.1 GCA_024653795.1 Candidatus Brocadiaceae bacterium
TCAGAATTAATTGGTTCCGGGAAGGAACAGATTGCGATGGATCAGGTAGCGGTTGATAAGGTCTGTCAATATGCATGTCAGGATGCCGATGTTGCGTTCCGATTGGCCACTATCATGGAACCTCTGCTAAAAGAAGAAGGACTATGGCATCTGTTCCAGAATATTGAAATTCCTCTGATTTACGTTCTGGCAGAGATGGAATGGAATGGGATATCAATGGAAAACCATGTTTTAAAAGAGATGTCCTGCGGGTTAACCACAAAATTACAGCAACTCGAAAAGGAAATTTATGCTTCAGCCGGACACGAGTTTAATATCGATTCCCCCAGGCAATTGAGTGAAATTCTCTTTGAAAAGCTCGAATTGCCGCGTTTGCGGAAAACCAAAACGGGTTCATCGACAGATGCAAACGTCCTGAGCACCCTTGCATGGCGTCATGCCTTGCCAAAATTAGTGCTGGAATATCGACAACTCACCAAGTTAAAAAATACGTATGTCGATGCCTTGCCGGACATGATAAATCAGAGAACAGGCAGGGTACATACTTCGTTCAATCAGACAGTGACAGCCACAGGACGACTCAGCAGTAGTGAGCCTAACCTTCAAAATATTCCCATTCGGACTGATATCGGGAGGGAAATTCGACGTGCCTTTGTTCCTTCTGAGGAAGACACTATGTTTTTATCGGCTGATTATTCACAGATAGAATTACGTATTCTTGCACATTTTTCTGAAGATGCTGCTTTGATAACGGCATTTCAACAGGACAAGGATATCCATTCAGTTGTGGCCTCTGCCATTTATAACGTACCAATAGAAGGCGTAACCTCAGAGATGAGACGGAATGCAAAGGCAGTTAATTTTGGAATCATTTATGGACTCAGTGAATTTGGGCTTTCCAGGGACACCGGACTGACCCTGGAAGAATCTCGGGAGTTTATCACTGCCTATTTCAGTTTATATCACGGAGTAAAAAAATATAGAGATACTGTTATAGAAGAAGCAAAAGCGTGTGGTTATGTACAAACGCTTTTTAACAGAAAACGGTCTATACCTGATATTCGTTCTGAAGACAAAAAACGCAGAAACCTTGCAGAACGCATTGCTGTCAATACGATTATTCAAGGCACTGCAGCCGATTTAATCAAGATCGCCATGAATAACATCCATGCAAAACTGAAGAAGGGTGAGTATGGGGCAAAGATGATACTCCAAATACATGACGAATTACTCTTTGAAGTAAAGGAAAACAAACTAACGTCAACACGTTCCATGATACAAGAGGAAATGAGTCATGCAGTCACCCTGGACGTTCCCGTAAAGATAAACATAAAGACCGGGAAAAACTGGATGGAAACAGAGTGAACCGTCACCCCAAGATCATTGGCATAACAGGCGGCATATCGAGCGGAAAGAGCACCATCGGTCGCATGCTTGCTTCCATGGGGTCTGAATATATTGATGCCGATGAGATGTGTCATCGACTGTTTCTTGTTCAAGAACTAAAAAATAGGATTGTGGAAAGGTTTGGAAATACTGTTCAGGATATCTATGGCAAAATTGATCGCTCAAGACTTGCGGAAATTGTGTTTCAGGACAAGACATGTTTAGATGACCTATGCAGCATCTTGCATCCCATCGTCGTTGAGCGGATAAAATCAAAAATTACTGAAATTGAAAAACAGGGGAGACGAAAGGCTATTGTTATCGATGCCGCATTGTTAGAGGAATCGGACCTCTCCTCGATATGTGATTTCATTATTTTTGTAAATACCAGCAGAGATCACAGATTGGAACGAAGCAAAATCAGCAGGCATTGGAAAGAGGAGGAATTAGACAAACGAGAACGTTTCCAAATGGCTTTGGAAGATAAAAAAAGGAAGGCCGATTACATTATTGATAATAATTTTACTGTAGACAATGCTTTTAGGCAAGTAAAAGAGTTTTGGCAACTCTACATCGAAGAAATTTAGTTTAAAATTAAGGAGGAAAATTTTATGGCAGTAGCGAGCGGTAAAAAAGAACCTGTAGTTGTAGATCAGGAAACAAACGAAAAATACGAAGAAATTAAACGGGGAGAAATGCACATCACAGAATTGCAAAAGATGACTATTAAAGAGTTACAGGATACAGCAAAAAGAGAAGGCGTTAAAGAATACACAGGGCTGAAAAAACAAGACCTGATCTTTAAAATTCTTAAAGAAAGGGTCAATCAGAATGGTCTTATGTACGGAGAGGGCGTTGTAGAGGTGCTTCCGGAAGGATTTGGATTCTTACGGTCTCCAGATTACAATTACTTACCCTGCCCGGACGATATTTACATCTCTCCTTCTCAGATTCGCCGATTCGGGATAAGAACGGGAGCGGTAGTATCAGGTCAGATCAGACCTCCAAAGGATACGGAGAGGTACTTTGCCTTGTTGCGGGTAGAGGCTATCAATTTTGAGAATCCGGAGATCATGGGTGAAAAGATTGTTTTTGATGATTTGACACCGTTGCATCCCGCAGAAAGACTCTTTTTAGAAAAAGACGCCGCCGAGCTTGAAACAAGGATTATGGACCTGGTTACCCCTATTGGAAAGGGACAAAGAGGTTTAATTGTAGCGCCTCCGCGTACCGGGAAAACAGTATTATTACAAAAAATTGCAAACAGTATAACGAAGAATCATCCTGAGGTTTATTTGATTATCCTGTTAATCGATGAAAGGCCTGAAGAGGTAACTGATATGGATCGATCCGTTGACGCTGAGGTCATTGGCTCAACATTTGACGAACCTGCCAGTCGGCACATCCAGATAGCCGAAATGGTAATTGAAAAGGCAAAGCGGATGGTTGAATATGGCAGGGACGTCGTCGTTTTACTTGACTCCATTACCCGGTTAGCGCGTGCATACAATACCGAAGTCCCTCACAGTGGAAAAATCCTTTCAGGTGGTGTGGATGCCAGCGCACTCCAGAAACCCAAGAGATTTTTTGGCGCAGCAAGGAATATTGAAGAGGGCGGCAGTCTCACAATTATCGCGACAGCTTTGATAGATACTGGGAGCAGGATGGATGAAGTTATCTTTGAGGAGTTTAAAGGCACAGGCAATATGGAACTCCATCTGGACAGAAAATTGGCAGACCGCAGATTATTCCCTGCCATTGACATTACACGTTCTGGTACCAGAAAAGAAGAATTGATCGTAAACCCTGAAGAAATTAAACGTATGTGGCTGCTCCGGAAGGTACTCAATGAAATGAACCCTGTCGAAGCCATGGAATTGCTCAAGAACAGACTGGCAAAAACAAAGACCAACGCCGAATTTCTGATGACGATGAATATAACATAAGAATAACACCTTTCACAAATCCTGATCTATGAAAAATATTTTTGCAGGTGAAGAAGGTGTGTGCGCATCAACGCCCTGGTCTCTGTGGTAGGAGGCGCCCTGTCCTAAGTATTCACCGTGGAGGGAATAAATCCAGACTTTGAGCATATCACCGAAGGGGCCGGAACGGACTTCGACCTTATCGCCTCTGAGTTTTGGGTCAACGCGATAGAATCGGTTTTTCGTATTGCCATACTTTTTCAGTTGCTTAAACGTCGCATCCCCCTCCGCATTGGCGATAACCACATAATCATTGTGCTCGGCTTTCAGGTAAGGATTGATAACAATAATATCACCTTCGAGGAATTCCGTATCCATGCTGTCACCCCTCACCCTGAGGGCAAAAATTCCTATCGAGATAATAGACGTATCTGAATACAAACCCCGACGCATCCCATCAAAACAATGGCGTTCGCCCCGTTAAATATCGAGAGGCGGTCATAGATCGGCCTATTGAATGCAAGATGTAACTCCTTACAATTATTCCTTCATGTAAGGCCATTATTTAACGGGGGCGAGTGTATTAAAAAGATCTATGAGATTCCTTGTGAAAAATCGGGTAATTTGCTGCACATTACCCATCCACATATAATGTTCCTATAATTTCACACCATTCTTTCCCATTTCTCTTTCCTTTGATTTTTAATGTTGCTGAAAAAATTAAAAAAAGCTTGCAATCTTCTTCGTTTTTGCTTTACTATCCTTCTTAAGGAAAAAGCAATTTCCTGTCATTCTGATTTTTGCTTGACATATACTATAAATATAGTTAAAAAAACAGAATAAAGATATACGCTAGAAAGCAAAAAATATAAAATACATGTATTTTGAAATAACAGCTAAAATTGAAAATATTGAAGTTATTTCGAAAGGTCGTGGAATACGCGACTTGAAGCGCCTTAATAAGATGTATGGAAAGGGAAATTGGAGAAAATTGAAAGGTATTGCAACAATAAAATTAAGAAATGGCAAGATCAAACGAGCGGAATTACATTGGTATGAAGCACATGGAATCGGGAAAAAAGAAATTAAAAGAAAGAGGTATTTATAAAATGGACATAAATAAAATTAAATATGTAGTTTGTATTAACAACGAAGGCTATCAGGCTTCCTTAGAACTGCACAAATTATATCAAGTCATTCCAGACAAAACTATAGAAGATGATGGAGATATAAGAATTATTGATGAAAGTGGAGAGGATTATATTTATCCTGCTTTTTATTTCAAAAAAGTATCGTTAACGAAAGATGTTAAATCATCATTGTTGAAAGCATCGTAATAATGACGAGAAGATTGGAGCCAAATCTTTTACAATGACATATTTGCCAATAAAAAAGATTTGACCCCAGTTTTCCTTCGCTTAGCCGACCACAAGGGTTCGGCGCTACATTTTTTGCTAAACTTGTCCTCGTGAAAACTGGGAACGGGGAATGGTCAAAATATTTTTATTAAGATACTATTACCTCAGGTCGCACCTACGGAGCTTTTTTTGGTGTTTAAATTCCATTTCTACAAACAGACCGCCCCTCTGGGGCTACATTCGTTCGTCTCCGGCAGGTTTTGGTTTAGCATTCATACACAAATAAATTATACCCACAGGTGTTTATCCTGCTCCAATATTTTCTTAAATTCCCCGGCAGTCATCGGTTTGCCGAACAGATACCCCTGCGCCTCGTCACATCCAAGCGAGCGCAAGAATTCCAACTGCGCCACCGTCTCCACTCCCTCGGCGACTATCTTGAGTCTCAGGCCCTTCGCCATAGATATAATCGCCGTTACAATCGACGCATCATTTGAGTCAGTCACGACATCTTGCATAAAGGACCTGTCTATCTTGAGGGCGTGAATCGGGAACGTCTTGAGATAGCGCAAAGAAGAATAGCCCGTGCCTAAATCGTCAATAACTAAATGAACGCCGATGCCAACCAACCTCTTCATCATGTAATTAGCGGCCTCTACGTTCTTCATAGCAGCGCTTTCTGTAACCTCCAGCGCCAGGAAACGAGGGTCCATGCCAGTCTCTTTCAGCGCCTGCGCCACCATTTCTACCAGATTTTCCTGCTGGAACTGACGCGCTGAAAGGTTTACTGCCACCGACAGAGGCGGAAGGCCGGCGTCCTGCAATGCCCTGTTCTGCGCGCATGCGGCGCGCAGCGCCCATTCACCAATGGGCACAATCAGCCCGGTGCGCTCCGCTATGCCAATAAACTCCGCCGGACTGACCAGCCCACATTCAGGGCACTGCCAGCGCAGCAGGGCCTCCGAACTGACGATTCTGCCGGTTTCGACGTCCACTACAGGCTGGTAGTAGACGATGAATTCCTCACGCTCCAGCGCATGGTGCAGACTGCTTTCTATCTTCAGTTGCTCAATGGTTCTGGTGTGGAGGGCAGGGGTAAAGAACTGGTAGTTATTTCTGCCCTGCTTCTTGGCGTGGTACATGGCAATATCGGCGTTCTTCAGCAGCGTCTCGGCGCCTTCGCCGTCAGCGGGGTAAATGGCAATGCCTATGCTGGCGGTGATATTGACTTCACTACCGCCGAGCGTCAACGGCTTTTTGACGGCTGCAAGGATTTTTTGGGCAATCCCGGCAGCGTCTTCCGTCTGAGCCATTTCCGGCAATAACAGCGTAAATTCATCGCCTCCCAGGCGGGTAATGGTATCTTCTTTACGTAAAGAGTCTGCCAGCCTCCTTGCAACGGTCTTCAGCAACTGGTCTCCTATAGAGTGTCCCAGCGTGTCATTGACGTCCTTGAACCGGTCCAGGTCGAGATACAGCACCGACAGCATCTCCCTTGTGCGCTGCGCACGGGCCAGCGCCAGCGAGAGACGGTCATTATAGAGCGCCCTGTTGGGCAGGCCAGTCAGGGCATCGTAATATGCCAAAAGGTGGATTCTCTCCTCGGCATGCCTGCGCCCAGTGATGTCTTCCGCAATCTCAATGAAATTGGTTATGACGCCTTCAGCGTTCTTAATAGACGAAATACATGAGGACACCCAGAAGAGTTCTCCGTTCTTCTTCTTGTTGCAAAATTCTCCCCGCCACTCGCTGCCGCAGACAATTGTCTCCCATAACAGTTTGTACGCTTCGGGCGGTGTTTTGCCAGATTTCAGGATGCGCGTCTTCTTTCCAATTGCCTCTTCGCTGGTGTAGCCGGTTAGCAGGGTGAACTTGGGGTTGACATATTCAATATTGCACTGAGTGTCCGTAATCAAAACCACGTTAGGGCTTTGCTCAACCACGAGAGATAACTTGCGGAGTTCCAACTCTCTCCGCTCGCGCCCGGTTATTTCCTTCTCAAGTTTATCGGCCATTGTATTGAAGCTCTCTGTTAGGTCGCCTATCTCATCCCGGCGGGTTACCTCAGTCCTGGTTTTAAGGTCTCCCCCTGCAAATCTCCGGGTCGCATCCGTTAATCTTTTGATGGGTCTTGACACCGAAGTGGCAAAGATAATTCCCACACTGGCAACCACGGCGGCAGCGACAACGCTTAATATCAGCACAACGATTTCCAACGTCTTCAATGACGCAAAGGCCTCTGCCTTGTCTATCTTAGCTATCAGCCCCCAATCCATGGAAGGGATGTATTGATAAGCGGCCACCACATCTACACCCCTGTAATCGGCGGCCATTAACACCCCGCTCCCACCCTCCAATACCAATCTTGCTACCCCGGCCTCAGCGGAATCCATTGGAACGGTTAGGCTGCGGGTGTCGTCAGGCGCATACATCGGGGGGGTAAAGAACTCAATATTATCTCCGTCTCTCCGAACTAACAGCACTTCGCCCGACTCACCCATGCCGACGCGGTTGGCTACGAACTTATCCAGGACAATCGCGTAGTAGTGGTTGATTAAGACGCCTATTGTTTTACTGCCTCTTCTTGAGGTAAGGGGCGCAGAGACGTCTATGCTCTTTGCATCCAGGTAAGTAGAGTGGTAAGGCTGACTAACATAGGAATTATTGGAAGCTGCGTGTATAGATTTCTTGTATATCTCCTGGTCGGATACATCTCTTCCAATCATTGTTTCATTGCTGGACGCCACAACCTTGCCGTTCATGTCCACAACCTCTATTGCCGCAATATATGGGTCCGTAGGCATCTTATTCGTCGAGAGATGCTTGTTCAGGGCAGTAACATTATCTTGCCTGAGAGATTTTCCACGATTAATCTTCTCAAGGCAGTCCCTTATAAACCCATCGGAGCAGAAGTCAATGGTGCGTCCTTCCTTTGCCGCCAGAAAGTCCAGGATGCGCCCCTTTCTGGACTCTGAGACTGCCGTCAAATCCCGCAGTACCTGCTGCTTCAGGGCATTCCTGGCATTGAAGTAAGATATCGTCGTTATTATGGCAATAGGTATGAGTGAAATGCAGAGACCGAATAGAAGCAGTTTAGCCTTTAACGAGTAGAATATCCCCATTTTAGCGGCACTCTCGTAAGTGCTTGTGCGTCCGACACTTATTGGGGGGGGGCGATGGCGTATTTACTGGTTTTCCTGAAGAAGTTCTTTTTTCCATCTTGCGTGTCTCCTGCAAAAGATGAGATGAAAGGAGTTGAGATGAAATTGCTTTTTCCTTAAAAACAACAATAAAACAAAAATTAAGAAAATTGCAAGCTTATTTTAATTTTTTCAGCAAAATTAAAAATCAAAGGAAAGACGCATTATCATATCTTAAATCTTAAATAATTGGCTAGAAATCACTATAATAGCTCGATAGAAAATATCAATATTTATTATGCCTAAAAACTCCCTTTTTTACCAATTTTCCCTGCAAGATAAATCATAAGAATTGAAATGTCGGCAGGGGAGACCCCTGAAATACGGGATGCCTGCCCTAAAGAAATGGGGCGGATCTGGGAGAGTTTCTGGCGAGATTCTTTTCTGAGTTCAGGAATTTTGGAGTAATCAATTCCCTGAGGAATTTTACAATCTTCCATCTTTTTGAACTTTTCTATTTGTATCTGCTGGCGATCTATGTATCCCTTATATTTAACCTCGATTTCCACCTGTTCTTTTACTTCGTTTGAGATTTGTCTTTGACGAAGTCCGTCATCTATGGCAAGCAATGAATCAAAACTTCTGTCAGGACGACTCAGTATCTTCGTTAGAGTATCCGGTCCTACAGTTTTCTTACCCATATAGGTGAGAATTTCCGTAATAGCACATTCTTTTTCCTGCAATTTACCCCACTGCTGTTCAGAGATAAGCCCATAACGGTATCCGTACTTCATTAATCTTCTGTCGGCGTTGTCCTGTCGAAGGAGAAGCCGGTATTCCGCGCGAGAAGTAAACATCCGATACGGTTCTTGCGTGCCTTTTGTAACAAGATCATCAATGAGCACACCGATGTAAGCTTCTGAACGATCAAGGACAAAAGGTTCTTTTCCCTGTATTTTTAGGGCCGCATTGATACCGGCCGTGATCCCCTGTGCTGCGGCTTCTTCGTAACCAGATGTTCCATTGATCTGACCCGCATGAAAAAGATTTTCTACAAGTTTTGTTTCTAATGACGGATGGAGCTGCGCAGGAGGCACAAAATCGTATTCGATGGCATAGCCATACCGCACAATCTCGGCTGATTCCAAACCTGTAATAGAATGAACGATAGCCTCCTGGACATCATGAGGCATACTGGTAGAAATCCCATTACCATAAACCTCCAGGGTATTCAAACCCTCTGGTTCCAGAAATATCTGGTGCTGGTCTTTCCCCGGAAAACGTACGACCTTATCCTCCAATGATGGACAGTATCGAGGCCCCACAGACTTAATCTGTCCGGTATAGAGTGGTGCACGGTTCAGGTTAGACATGATAATATTGTGTGTGGTAGGATTTGTGTATGTAATATAACAGGGGACCTGAGAACAGGTTATTTTTTCTGTTGAAAATGAGAATGGCCGGGGATTTTCATCTCCGTGCTGGGGTGTGAGTAGTTTATAATTTATGGTGCGGCCATTGAGTCTCGGTGACGTCCCTGTCTTTAGACGTCCCACCTCAAACCCGTTCCTCCGCAAAGAATCTGACAATTTCTCAGATGAGAGTTCTCCGGTCCGTCCGCCTGAGGTAATAAACTCACCAATATGAATAAGCCCTTTTAAGAATGTACCCGTGGTAAGGATAACAGCCTTTGCTTTATATTTTATGCCACTTTGACCAATAAGCCCCACCACTTTTTTATTATCAACGATGAGGTCGTCAACAATTTCCTGCCTTAAGAAAAGATTGCTTTGACTCTCCACCCTTTTCTTCATGGAAAATTGATAGGCTTTTTTATCGGCTTGGGCACGGGGTGAATGGACGGCGGGGCCTTTTTTGGTGTTGAGCATACGGAATTGGATGCCTGTTTCATCAGTCACCTTTGCCATCTCTCCGCCAAGGGCGTCAACTTCCCGAACTAATTGACCCTTTGCAAGGCCGCCAATGGCAGGATTACATGACATCTGTGCAATCGTATCCAGGTTTATCGTGAGCAATGCAGTGCTCAGGCCCATCCGTGCCGAGGCAAGAGCCGCTTCACAGCCTGCATGCCCGGCCCCGACCACGATTACATCAAATTCTGTATGCATATACACTACTTTGCATGTTCAACAAAGCGTGTCTCCCGAATGACCGTAACAACGACTTCTCCCGGATACTCTAACTGTGCCTCGACTTCTCTGGCAATATCGTAACACATCTTTGCAGCAATCTTATCATTTACCTTGTCAGGACATACCATTACCCGCACCTCTCTTCCTGCTTGAATGGCATAAGCGCTTTCGACACCGCTAAAGGAAGTTGCTATACTTTCGAGCCTTTCAAGTCGTTTGATATATTTTTCTAAGGTTTCTCTTCTTGCTCCAGGTCTTGCGGCTGAAATGGCATCAGTTGCGCTCACCAACACAGTATAAACAGATTCGACTGGTTTTTCCTCATGATGGCCGCCTATTGCGTTCACCACTTCGGGTCTTTCGTCATACCGTTTTGCAAGGTCTGCGCCCGCAACGGCATGTGTGCCTTCCATTTCAGGGCCGATAGCCTTGCCGATGTCATGCAGGAGGCCGCATCTTTTAGCCAGCAGGACGTCCAGTTTTAATTCACCTGCGATAATACCCATGAGATTACTGACTTCGATAGAATGCTGAAGCTGATTTTGCCCATAACTTGTTCTATATTTAAGCCTGCCGAGCAGTTTTATTAACTCTGGATGAACGTTATGGATACCCAATTCAAAACACGTTTGCTTCCCTGTTTCCTGAATGACCTGCTCAATTTCTTTTTCTGTTTCCTTCACAATTTCTTCAATATGTGCAGGATGAATTCTGCCATCAAGGATCAATTTCTCCATTGATTGCCTTGCAATCTCGCGTCGAACACTATCGAATCCGGAAAGCACGATTACTCCCGGAGTATCATCCACAATAACATCAATCCCGGTCGCTTTTTCAAATGCGCGGATATTTCGCCCTTCTCGTCCGATGATGCGTCCTTTCATCTCATTATTGGGAAGCTCAATTGCGCTTACAATATTTTCAGCCGTGTGAGCTGCGGCGCACCTTTGGATTGCAGTACTAATTAATGATACGGCAGTCTGTTCCGCATTTTCTTTTGCCTCAGTTATTTTTTTCGAAATCACTTCGGCACATTTGATATCGAGTTCCTTTTCCAACCGACTCAACAGAAGTTTTTCAGCTTCTTCCCTGGACAAATTTGAAATTTTAAGGAGTTCCCTATTTTCTTCTTCTATGACTTTCTCAAGTTCCAGTCTTTTTTCATCTATTTTTTTCTCTTTTAAGGCAAAATTAGCAGAAAGAGTGTCAATGTACCTTTCCTTCTTTGTGAGTAACTCCATCTTACGTTCCAGGTTGTCTTCTCTTTTACTTAACCTTCTTTCTTGCTGCTTCAATTCCATCCTGGTTTCTTGCGTTTCTTTCTCAAAAGCCTCTCTCCTCTGGTAAAGTTCGGCCTTTGCTGCAAGCTCGGCTTCCTTCCTAACTTTTCCAGCCTCTCTCGTTGATTCTTCAATGAGTTGCTTTAGCTTCTTTTCGTTGGCCGATTGCCTTTTCCTGTAAGCGAGGATACAAATAAAGTATCCAAGGGCAATACAAGCGGGGAGAGGGAGGTACATCAGTATTTGGGATATTTGCATGTTATTTTGTGAGCCGATCTATCGACTTACCCTCCAGAAATAAATAAAAACGATCTTCATCGTGTAAAAGCTAATGAGAAACTAAGATCGGGAAAAGTAAAGCTGGATGAAGCTTTTTGGGGAGGTACGACCTAAGAGAAATGTCAATTTAAACTGAAAAGAAATGAAAGGCGCTATCTTTTAGAAATACTTCTTAAAAAGTGAGTATCATAACGAAATACAGTATTTATCATGGATAATATAGCCATGTAAGATAATTTAAACACAAAGCTAAACCACCACTTCTGTACTCTGCTTCCTAGTTGAGTCAAATTGCACTTGTTAAAAAAGATTTCTTTAAGATTCATAATGATCATCTTTAAGTGATAATCACCAAACCAAAACAGCACACTGAAAATCCAAAAATAATTCTTCATAACTATAAAATGCATCTTATAAAACATCTAATATGCTGTTTTTCTCGTTTCGCCAATTTTTTATTAATAATAATGACATTCTTCTTAGATCAAACCTTCCCGGCCTTACTATATTATTTAGTTAACATAAAAAAGCATTACGCTAGCAGATTTCCTGAAATTACAAAATTTATTAAACTTATGCAAAATAAAATTTAGCTTATCAGGGAGAATTTTAAACTATATTTTTAGTTAAGTCAAGTTATTTTATATCTATATTATTAAAAGGGTTAAGAAATTAAAAATTACCAATAAAAACGACCTTTTTGAAAAATTTTATATTATCACCTTGACGCTTGACAAGCAAATTACCGTTAAGTATAATACCGTCCTTTAAAAATACAAGGAAACCTTTTGTTAAGCATAAACTTTTTTATAGATATACTGCATCGATAAAGGAGAACCTATATGAGAGTCGAAGTAGAATTACCAGAAGTAGGTGAAAATAACGGAGACGAAGCGACAGTTTCTTTTTGGTACATTGAAGAAGATGAGGAAGTTGAGGAAGGCGAAGATATTGTTGAAATGATCACAGAAAAAACAACTTTTAACGTCACTGCCCCGGTATCGGGAAGATTGGTAGAAATACTTGCACAAGAGGGTGACGTAGTGAAGGTTGGTGATATTGTGGCAATAGTCGAAACCGAGGAAGAAGAGGAAGAGGAAGAGGAAGAGGAAGAGGAGGAGGAGGAGGAGGAGGAAGAGGAAGAGGAATAATAATAAGAGAAATTTTCAATTACATTTAAATTATCATTCCTTGCAGTGCTTATTCATTATATTTATAAAGTATTAGTTTTACCGTTAATTCAAACCATAATTTCCCATGTCTTTTAAAAGCGTTGCCTGCCAAGAGCGTGTTGTAGAATTATTTCAGAATGCTATCAGAAATAACCACCTGGCACACGCTTATATTTTTGCAGGCCAGGAAGGTGTGGGTAAAACCTCATTTTCCAGAGAACTTGCAAAGGCAATTTTTTGTAAA
>JANLHY010000535.1 GCA_024653795.1 Candidatus Brocadiaceae bacterium
TGGACTTGTTACTCGACGAAATGACAGGCGATGCCTTTCTTAAACAACTGAAATCAGATCGGTCGTATGCCAGCATTCCCATCATTATTGCAAGCAGCTTTTCACCTCGTTCGTATAAAACGATATTTGAAATAGACCCCACTTTGGTCTTCCTGGAAAAACCGTTTACCCAAGAAAGGTTACTTGCCTCAATTAAAGCCAGGTTAGGCGCTTAATAAAAATATTTTGACATTTTTAGAAATAAATGTAGCGCCGATCCCTTGTGGTCGGCCAATGGCGGGGGATAAACCACCCGCGCTACGGATTCCGACTCGTTCGGGTTAGGATAGCCTATGAAACGTTCTCTATCAATAACAGGATTTTTCATCATATCTCTGATGGTCCTTGCAGGCTGCCATTCCGCGCAGCACACAGAATTTATTGACAAAAAAGTTCCAAATCAACTAGAAACCTCATTGATAAATGATATCCAGGATGGACGGCTTGACATGCCATTTGATCGGGCTTGCCTTATTGCATCCGGTGTAAATGCTGATAAAAAAATGCAGTCGTATCAGACAAAAATCAACACCCTCATCTCCCGAATCAATCAGGAAACAGACGTTAATAATACAACAGACCTATTAACTAAGGCACAGTTAATATTCGACTGGTTACAAAGAAACGCTAATGAAGGGACATACAATGATTGTTATGATATCAGAGACACGCTCAATCTCAAGGTAGGAAACTGCCTTTCATATGCAATTCGATTCACCATTATTTGCAACCACTTCGGTATTGACATAAAAAACATCTTTGTTCCCGGCCATATTTATAATATGCTCATAGCTGGTAAACAAACATATTATTTTGAACATACCCATAGCGATGGGATTGTAAAAAGTTCTGACAGGGACAATCCTCAAAAGAAGATTATGAACGATTTAGAACTTATAGCAGAGATATTTTTATATAAGGCACGCAACGCAAATGACGAGATGAAGCATGGAAAATCAATGAAATACTGTCAACAAGCATTGATGTGTAATCCCCACGATAACCGTCCTGTTATCTTACTCCTGGATAATTACATTGCAAAGAAGCGCTATGAAGAGGCATTTCGATACCTGAATGATTATATCACCCATCATCCCGATAACAAAAATTCCTTTAAAAATACCTATACCCTCTTGCAAAGATTATGTAAAAAAGAAAATTTGTAAACATCATGGAGGAACGATTGTGCCTACTTATAAATTCGTGGCAAAAGACTTAATGACAGAAAAGGTGGTCTGTGTCCATCCGGATACACCTATCCATACACTTATAAAAATCCTGATCAAAAACCATATTAACGGTGCACCGGTCGTGGATAAAGATGGAAAGCTTGTAGGAGTTGTTTCAAAAACCGATATTGTTGAGTATGAAGAAAAAACAAGTAAAAAACAAAGCCAGAGTAGCAAAAAATCATTTTATAGCGACACCAATGGAAAACAAAAAAAGGCCTTCGATAAAATATCAAAAGCAAAAGGTTTTGGGAAAACGGTGGTAAAAGATATCATGACTTCCCATGTTATCACTGCACAGGCGGATGATACGATAGATCGTCTTGCAAAGATCATGTATGGCAAAAAAATTCACAGGATTATTATCCAAGATAAAGGCCAGGTTGTGGGAGTTGTGAGTACCCTCGATATCCTCAACGCCGTAAGTACTATGGGTTATGGCAGCAGCGCCTTTGTTACTGAAGAGGCGATCCTAGACTTGCAAGAACGACTGGAAGCAGCAGAAAGGTCCATCCAATCCTTACGTGATATTTTAAGTAAAATCCATGGCGAAAAATAAATTATGAACAAAATATCGCTCTTATTTTTAAGCATTCTCCTGTGCCTTGTGCTTGGCGTGGTTATCTATTTATCCACGGATTCTTTGGTCTCAGGAAAAACAACTGATAATATCGAGAACAACTTTCAGCAAATAGTGCATGGCGTGGGCTTGGGGGCTACAACAAAGCCAACGTGGTGTTATATCAACTTCGACCCAAGAATTGACCCGCGATGTCCCTGCATCGAATGGCCCATCCCCGGCGGTTACTGTTACTGCCCTGATCATACAGGGACTGTCTCATATATAGCAGGTAATATGGAAATGGGTGTTGCAATTGAGATTATCAGGAAATAGCCATAGGGATTCATTGCGGCGAGGTTACCGCATCCGCTGGATTGTCATGTTAGCTGACACTAATTTATACAACCTTTGTATACTCTTTTACTTCGCGTTCTAGGCGTTCGCCAAGTTCGTCAGAAGTAACATCCAAATCGTACTGTGCCTGTAATCCAAGCCAAAACTCAGGAGAAGTACCAAAAAAACGAGCCAATCTGAGAGCAGTATCAGCAGTTATCCGTCTTTTTTGAAGCAAGAGAGGATTTTGCCAGCTAACGTTTAAAATTGGCAGACGCGCTTTTGTCAGTCAGATGGATTGCCTTTTTGGTAGGGGGAAGCGGAGCGCACCCAACAAATCATGGAAATGATGTGTTCGCTTTAGTCTTAACTCATCCTTACTTGACTCAAACTTATGCCAAGAGTAAAGACCTGCCCCCTCATGGTTATCTCCATTCCCTATTTTCATTGACACATTCCGCTATCCCGATTATATTCGTACCATGAAAGAAATGAAGCCAATACCTTATAGACATAGACCCAAGGGCTTAACTATTCTCTATGAAGACCGGGATATTATTGTTATCGATAAGAGCTCTGGCTTATTGACGGTAAAAGCAACGTATGAAAAAGAAAAAACTGCTCATCACATTTTAACCAACTATATTCGTAAGGGCAGCTTTAAATCGAAAAAACAACTTTTTGTTGTACATCGATTGGATCGAGACACTTCTGGTGTTCTTGTGTTTGCCAAGAGTTTTGAAACCAAAGAAAATCTCAAACTGCAATGGAAAAACGTCAGGAAAAAATATGTAGCAGTGGTTCATGGAATATTAACTGAAAAAAGCGGGACAATCACTTCGTATTTAGCTGAAAACGAGGATTATGAAGTTTCTTCGGTTAAGGATCCCGGGAAAGGGGAATTAGCAAAAACCCGTTATAAAGTTATAAAAGAAGCAAACAAATTTAGTTTACTTGAAATTGAATTATTAACTGGCAAAAAAAACCAGATACGGGTTCACTTCTCTGAGAAGGGACATCCACTCGTTGGTGATGATAAATATGGTAAAAAAGGCGAGGCGAAGAGCCGTTTAGCCCTTCATTCACACTATCTAACGTTTAAACATCCGCACAGCGGCAAAGAACTAACCTTTGAAGCCGAGATTCCTGTTTTCTTTAAAAGTTATTTTGATAACATATAAAAAACAAGCGTAATATTTTACCGCAGAGGGCACGGTGAACGCAGAGAAATTAATGGAATGGGGGAATTTTGTATGATTATTCCGTTTATCCTCTATCACATTCTCTGCGATCTCAGCGTTCTCCGCGGTGGGCTGAACTGTTATAAATCAGCCTTATAACCAGCAGAATGAGCGGATTTCCACTACGCTCAAACCGCTCATCTTTAATATGTTTAATATGCTGCTGGAGAAAGAAAATGTGAAAATACACAGGGAAGAGTTTATTGCGAAGTTAGGGAGAAAAGCAGGCAGAATATTAAGCGTCTTGCCAAGAGGCATGCCGAAGAAACAAAGCACAAATAAATAGTGCCTGCCCCTAATTATCAAGTAACTTTCTGTGAATGCTTAAATAATTATCTTGAAAAAATCCCAGTATGAAATAAACTATGTTAATCATGCTGGGATTTTTTTATGTATTATTACTCATAGCATTCGCATCCCTCATAGCGTCTGCTATAAGCTACTTTCTTGCCAAAATAAAGATATTCTCATTTACTCTTCTTCTGTTTTATACGGGTAACACGCTTCTTTCTTTTTTCCTAATCCACAACCATCACAGTGCCTTTTTCTATGTAATCATAATATTCCTTGTTGCCTTCCCAATCATTTGCCTCTTACTCTTTGCCCTTGATATACGCTATGCCTTGTTTTGTATAGACACCTCTTTTGCCTTAGTTATAGTCTGGCTATTGATACCCGTACTTTTTATCGTAAACCTTATTTCTTATATCTTAAAGGTAGTTCATGTCTGAAATTCCCAGGAAAATATTTATTAGCGCTGGAGAATCATCGGGGGATATTCACGGCGCAAACCTCATGCGCTGCTTACTTGAAAAAAATCCCAATATAACATTCTATGGTCTCGGCAGAGAAAATATGGCAAAGGCTGGATTATGTGGTCTCCACGATATGTCACAAAAATCCTTAATGTGGCTTCACGCCTTAACAGAGCTATCGACCTTCTTGAGGATGAAAAAGGACTGTATTCACTTCCTAAGGCAGGAAAGGCCATGTGCGGTAATATTGATCGACTACTGCGGTTTCAATTTTTATCTGGCCAGAGCTGCTAAAAAACTCGATATCCCCGTGATTTACTATATCAGCCCACAGCTCTGGGCACATGCACCATGGCGTGCAAAAAAGATGAAAAAACTGGTAGACAAACTACTCGTAATTTATCCCTTTGAAAAATCCTTCTATGACAATGCCGGTATCCCTGTCACGTATGTAGGACATCCGTTATTCGACGAAATTCATAAAGAGGG
>JANLHY010000563.1 GCA_024653795.1 Candidatus Brocadiaceae bacterium
AGATTTCATCCATAAACGCCGCCCCATCTAACAAGGAGACAATATCCACGCCACTCATCGCCGCAGAAAATAAGCCCACCGGCGTTAGCACCGAATATCGCCCACCAACTCCTGATGGGATATCAAAGGACTGGAAACCCTCGCGTCTCGTAATTTCCCTTAAAGTACCTTTCTCGCTATCCGTAGTTGTGATAATATGTTCTTTGTAATCCTTACCAAGCCTATCACGCAAACGTTTAACTATAATCAGAAACTGAGCCATTGTTTCAACCGTAGTACCAGACTTGGTTATGAAATTAAAGAGGGTTTCTTCAGGTTTAACGATATCTATAAGTCCGGAGAATCTGTCAGGCTCGATGTTATCCAGCACAAAAACACGCGGGAAGCTCTTCCTTTCCCGGTCGGCAAGGATATTGTGAAAGGGATGGATCAAGGCTGTATGGGTGGCAATATTGCCCAGCGCTGATCCGCCAATACCCACAACCACAAGGTTTTTGAATTTTCCTTTGAGGGAAGTTGCAGTTTTGATTATTTCTGCTGCACTATTTTTTTGGTAAGGTAAATCAAGAAATGGTAATTTGCCCTTGATGCGTTCTTCTTTTACATCATTCACATATCGGCTAGCAAGTGGTCCGAGAACTTTTAAATCCTGCTCAGTTATGCCATGTTCCGACCCAATTGTATCGGCCATCATATTGTTAAAATCAAAGTGTATTAATTGCTTACCTTCCATTTATATCCTCGTTTGTTAAATTAGGCCTTCGGCGATAACAGATTACCCACGAAACACTCGAAAAAGCACGAAAAGAAATTTCGCTACTTTCGCGTCTTTTCGTGGGCAACTTTGAAATTCCTATATAATTAAATTGCCATTAAATTTCAAATTTCTATCTATTTTACTCCTTAACTCCTCTTCGTCCAGTGCAAAGCAAGGGTTAATCTCTATTAAGCCATTGACATTGCCTTGGGTGTCTGTAAGTATGGAAACGCCCGCATTTCGCAGCCATCGACCGAATAAATTAATCATGTCCTGTCTTGCGGTAGCTGGAGAGTTCTCCCCATCCATATTTTTTATCGGTGAAAATTCATCTTCGCGAAGCGCTTCCATTATCACTCCATTCTCAACATGTTTCAGCACATCGAAGATGAAACTCTCAAATTTAATGGCGTTGTTTTTCTCAGGGTTGATCGTTTCACCTTTCTCGTCCAGATAGGGTGCCTTTTTCAGTGCGGCGTGAAAAGGAAGGGCGTCTCCGTGTTGATATATTTTTTCAAGAAAATCGATACTGATCATGTGCACCGCAATATTTCCCGCATTATATTTTAAAAAGCCATCCTCATTCCTTGCGTACATATCCTCATGACTCAGTTCACTATATTCGATTACCTGTAAATGCCCATTGCTATGCACCACAATTCCTACTTTTTCCTCAGGGTGGCGCTTTTTAACTATTTTTAATGACATCTCTGCCTCATTTTTCAAATGATAGCCAATAAAAACCGGATCGGCGATCTTTATTAATACATTATCCACCTGATAATAAAAAATGTTTTTAATACCACGTGCTTCCATATCTTTAAGAACACCTTTCTCCTTGAGGGCAATGATCGTACCCCCGTGACCGTTTGGACTCATTACGATATTCGACTTAGCATTCATCAGTAATTTCCCGTTAAGGTCAACAGCCGGGAACATGCCCTGGGTAAAAAAGTATACCTGTCTGGGGTCTAATCCAAAGAATTGATGTGACTTGAAAAATTTTTGCGTCACACGGTCATTTGTTTCACTCGTCATAATATACCAGGGAATGTACGTGTGATATTTTTGCTGAACTGCACGTATTTTTTCCGCATGAAGTTGAAATACACTCTTACCGCTAATCGGTGCAATCGAGAGTGTTCCTTTTGGTCCATTGCTTCCCAGCCTTGTTCCATGCCCCCCGGCAACTGTAAGGACGGCAATCTCTCCTCTTCGCAAAGACGCTTCTCCGATTTGTCTTGCCCTTTGCGCAATCTCCAGTTCAGAAGCATTTTGAGGGACGGTTATAATTTTAGGTGGAACTAATTCTCCCCGAAAGGTATTTTTGGTTTTCTGGAGATTGTCATTGAAAAGTTTATGTACAAATTGAATGTCAATAGTGGCTGTTTGTTTTAATAGGTGCTTCTTTCCAGAAGGGGTTATTTCATCCCACCACCTGAAAATATGGGACTGCCCCAAATCAAAAGCGTCTTTGATACATTTTTTATAATTTGGATACTCTTTTTCCAGTGTTTCTCTATTTATCATAAAGAATAAAATTATTAATCTGTGTATATCTG
>JANLHY010000572.1 GCA_024653795.1 Candidatus Brocadiaceae bacterium
CATAGATGTCATTTGTCTCTTCATAATGCACAAGTTGATGGACACTATATTTTGAAGTAAAACCCTTAACAATGTTGTTTTTATGTTCATACACGCGCCTTTCCAGGTTATTGGTCACTCCAATATACAACGTCCCATTCCGCTTACTTGCCAAAATATATACAAAATATTTATTAAACATAAGCCATTCTCCAGCCAAGTTGAGGACAAGTCCCTGCTCCCCGTTTTCACGGGGACGAGTTTCACGAGGACAAGTCTGGATTCCCGCTAAAAACATGCGGGAATGACAAGCCTTATATTTTTATGTCTACTTACTTATTGCCTTAGAGGGGTCTCTTAAAAGTCGCTGTCGAAGGCATCCTAATTCAAGCGCATTTAAACTACAATCATCTCAACCTGCCACAACACTGTTTGAATTTTTTACCACTGCCGCATATGCAAGGTTGATTTCTTCCCATCTTGATTCCAACTTTAATAGGTTCCGGTTTCCGTTCAGCCTGTTCTTCTGTGTTCGTACCTGCACTCTGAAGGGCGCTGGCAGCGGCGACTGGAGATTCCTGCATCCTCTCCAATCCCGAAACTTCCTGGTGAACATAGCGGTCTGGATGCCATACCGCTCTTCTCTCCTCGTCCTTTCCTATTTGTAACTTAAATATAAGATCGGTTACCTCGTCTCTAATTGCAAGATTCATAGTTTCAAACATACCCAAGGCTTCTCTCTTATATTCAATTTTAGGATCTACCTGCGCATATCCGCGGAGACCTATACCCGATCGCAGGTGATCCATGGCGTAGAGGTGGTCTTTCCATTTTGTGTCGATCTTTTCCATCAATAGAATTTGGGCAATCGTTTCCATTTGTTCTTTGCCAATGGTACTTTCCTTTATTTCATATGCCTCCACGGCTTTCTTTAGCAAATATTCCTCTACATTCCCACGAGTTTTCTCCTCAACCTCATTCAAATCAACCGCCAAATCGAATTTCTGCTTAAACCAGGCTGCAAGGTCAAATGGATTTTCTTCATCAGTGACATTCTTCGTATCGTAAGCAAAAGCCACCATCTCCATGATACTGTCCTCCATCATTTGGAAAACGTAGTCACGCAGGTTCTTACCCTCAAGCACATCCTGTCTCAGTGTATAAATTGTCTTTCTCTGTTGATCCATGACCTCGTCATATTCGAGCAGGTGTTTCCGTATTTCGAAATTGTGCTCTTCGACCTTTTTCTGCGCCCTTTCGATAGATTTCGAAACCATCGAATGCTCGATTGCCATACCCTCTTCCATCCCGAAGGTTTTCAAAAGGGAACTTACACGCTCAGAGGCGAAGATACGCATTAAATCGTCCTGAAGCGACACATAAAAACGGGACGAACCCGGGTCGCCTTGTCGACCGGCACGTCCACGAAGCTGGTTGTCAATACGCCTGGCCTCGTGCCTTTCAGTGCCTATAATGTGAAGGCCGCCGAGTGCAGCAACACCTTCACCCAAAACGATGTCCGTACCGCGACCGGCCATGTTCGTTGCAATCGTGACATTTCCATGCTGGCCTGCCTTTGCAACGATGTGTGCTTCTCGTTCATGTTGCTTGGCGTTTAACACCTCATGTTCAATACCCTCTCTCATGAGTTTTTCACTCAGCACTTCAGATTTTTCAATAGAAACTGTTCCAACCAGCGTAGGCCTCCCCTGTTTGTGGACTTCCACAATTTCTTTAATAATGGCATCGAACTTCTCTTTTTCGGTTCGATAAACGCGATCTGGATGGTTTGTACGATACATGGGTTTGTTTGTAGGTATCGTAACGACTTCCAGTTTGTATATCTTGTCGAATTCTGCCGCCTCTGTCATCGCAGTACCTGTCATCCCCGCAAGCTTTTTATACAATCTATAAAAATTCTGGAGGGTAATCGTGGCAAGGGTCTGGTTTTCTTCCTTAATGCGCTGATGCTCCTTCGCCTGTATGGCCTGATGCAAACCATCACTCCACACACGGCCTTCCATCAAGCGTCCTGTAAATTCATCCACGATGATAACCTCACCGTTTTTAACGATGTAGTCCTTATCGTTTTTAAATAGATGATGAGCACGAAGCGCCTGCTCTATATGGTGAGGCCATTCCATATTCGTACCGGTATAAAGGCTGTCTACATTTAGCTGTTTTTCAACCTCTTCGATACCTTCCTCGTCCAGATGCACCATACGTTCTTTTTCTTTTATTTCGAAGTGTTTTCCGACTTTCAAACGTCTGGCGATCTTATCTGCTATATAATATTTTTCTGTAGACTCCTCTGCAGGACCTGAGATAATCAAAGGAGTGCGCGCCTCATCAACCAATATACTATCCACTTCATCAACGATGGCGTAATTAAGGCCACGGCTAATCTGTACCTGTTCTTCCGGTCTGTTCCTCATATTATCCCGGAGATAATCAAAACCGAATTCATTATTTGTCCCGTAAGTAATATCGCACAAATAAGCAGCCTTTTTGTCTTCGTATTCCTGATGCGATTGAATAGCTCCGGCTTTCAATCCCAAAAATTCATACAATGGAGACATCCAGTCTCTGTCACGCTTTGCAAGATAATCATTAACTGTAACAATATGGACACCCTTCCCAGCCAATGCGTTCAGGTAGGCGGGTAGCGTAGCGACCAGGGTTTTCCCTTCACCAGTTGCCATTTCAGCAATCTTTCCCTGATGTAAAACAACACCGCCAATTAGCTGGACATCAAAGTGTCTCATGGTACGATTGGGACTGTCGGGATTAGGGGCAATAAGGACTCTCCGGCTCGCCTCCCTTACGGCAGCAAATGCCTCTGGCAGGATATCATCCAGGGGTTCCTCCCTGGATAATCTTTCTTTAAATTCATCTGTTTTTTCACGGAGTTCGGCATCCGTCAAAGCCATCATCTTTGGTTCAAGGGCATTGATCTGTTCTACGAGAGGTTTTATACTTTTCAGTATCCTCTCATTTGATGTTCCAAATATTTTAGTTAGGAAGCTCATGGTTTAATGTAAAAAACACTTTATAGCTGGTTTGTAAAATAAAATTCCCGACTCTACCCGAAATACACCATATTTAAGTAAAGTCAAGGTACGTCCAAAAAATCTTATTATTGAAACTATCGTGATTATTTTAAGCAAATATAGACATATATGTCAAGGCAATGTTGTAATTGTTTACCTTAAAAAAAGAAAGCTGCTGAACTATTTTAGTTCAGCAGCTTTTTATGAACGGTAGCTTTGCGGCAGCCGATTAAGAAGTGTAAATGTCGACCTATCTAACCGCTTTCACCGATGGTTCAATCTTGTAGATTGAACCATACGGTTTGAACAGGGTTGTGAGCTTTGAACTAGTATCGGCCGCGAAACAATGCCAAACATCTTGGTTCAATCGAGGACGATTGAACCAGCAAAAGTAGCGGTTTTCTACGATCTCTTCATAACAATCATCATAAGAAATTAGAAAATTCCTTTTACCTTTCCTGTTTTTACATCCACATCCACACGTCGGAATGCAGGGTCAGAACTCGTTCCCGGCATGAGTTTAATATCTCCTGCCATTGGGACTACAAATCCTGCTCCTTTAAAGACCAATATATCACGGATACGTAATCTCCAGCCCTTCGGCACCCCTTTTAATTGTGGATTATCGGTGATAGAAAGATGGGTTTTAACCATGCAGGTTCCCATTTTTGAAATATCAGGATCACTTTCTAATACCTTAACTTTTGTCAAAGCCTCTGGAGTAAAATCAACGCCATCCGCTCCGTATACTTGCTCCGCAATCATCTCAATACGTGTTCTTAAAGGGACGTTTAATTCGTAAAGGAATTTAAAGTTATTTGGTTGGTTGCATGCGTCAATTACCGCATCAGCCAACTCTGCGGCGCCCTCGCCTCCTTTTAGCCAATGTTGGGATAGTGCAACGCGGGCCCCTGCTTTTTCAGCCTGTCTGCGGATTGCTTTAATTTCGGCATCTGTATCCGTATGGAAGTGATTGATACAAACGACAGGGTTAATGCCAGCTTTCTTTATGGTGTTGATATGGTGGATGAGATTTTCTGTTCCCTTTTCTACCCACCCAACGTTTTCTTCTTTATAGCATGGATCCAATGGACGTCCGGGTACTGGAATGGGAGCGCCACCATGACATTTCATTCCGCGGACTGTGGTAACAATTACCGCTGCATTTGGGCGATGTCCGGAGTAACGACATTTTAAGTTCCAGAATTTTTCAAATCCGATATCCGCCCCGAATCCCGATTCGGTTACATGGTAATCACCCAATTTCAAGCCGAGTCTGTCTGCGATAATCGATGACTGTCCAATAGCAATATTGGCAAAAGGTCCCGCATGGACGAATACCGGTTGCCCTTCAATGGTCTGCATGAGATTCGGATTAATCGCTCCCACCATCCATGCAGTCATGGCGCCGGCAACTTCAAGATCAGTAGTCGTTATTGGACTACCTTTTTTGTCATAGGCAACAACCATTCTGCCTATCCGTTCTCTCATGTCTTTTAAATCTTTAGCCACTGAAAGGATTGCCATAAGTTCAGAAGATACTGCTATAGCAAATCCAGACTCCATCATAAAACCATCCATCTTGCCGCCTATACCGATTATTATTTTTCTTAGCGCCTGAGCACAAAAATCGATAATCCACTTTAATTCAATTCTATCCGGGTCGATATTAAGACGTTTTAAATCTCTTTTCGCAAGCTCTTCGTCACTGTAATTAAATTCATGCTGTATTCTTGACGTAAGGGCCACCATAGCCAGGTTATGAGCATTCATAATGGCATTAATGTCACCTGTCAACCCAAGAGAAAAAGGTGTTAAAGGAATACACTGGGAAAGCCCACCGCCTGCTGCAGAACCTTTGATATTCATAGTAGGCCCTCCTGATGGTTGACGAATGGCGCCAACAACCTTTTTGCCTCTTTTTCCCAAACCCTGCACCAGTCCCATGGTTGTAGTGGATTTTCCCTCACCCAGAGGGGTTGGGGTAATTGCAGTGACGTCAATGAATTTTCCGTCATGTTTTTTTTCAAGTCGTTTCAAAACCTTATTAAAATCAACCTTTGCTACGTAATGCCCGTGAGGAAGCAGTTCTTCTTTCTCAAGACCCAATTCATCTGCCAGTTGATAGACCGTTTTCATTCGAGTTTCAGCATCTTCTGCTATTTCCCAATCTGCGTGCTTGGTGGGATCCAATGCCATATGTTTTTACCTCCTTACGTTAATGGTTTCTTAATTTTAATAATTATGTTATTGAGATATAAATTTACAGATCCAAATAATTAAGTCCAGTAATTGTACTAATAAAACTTTCAAGGTCAAGAAAAATGAATACACTGATATTAAAGTAGCAAATAAGTTTTCTTTTAATGAATGGTATAGCTAAGTTTGTTTTTCCCTAAACTTATCTACCAGTCTCCATACAGTAAAACTTCCTACATACACTAATATGGAGCAAAAAGTTGCTGAAACGAGACTGCCCACCCAGAGAGGCATTGCATATCTAAAAAAAAGCCTAAGCATACCTGTGAATCCTGCCAGTTCATTCACATCTGGAGCGCCACTTAACCATAGTCCTAATTGATATTGTAAGGGATAGATAACAGGCGCTGTTAAAGGATTTGTTACCCAGCTTGCTGCTAATGCAACAGGGATATTAACACGCAAAAATAATGCTGAAAGAATTATTAATGGAATCTGTACCCCAATAGTCGGCGTAAGTGCAATAAAAACACCTATTGCAAAACCTGCGGATACACTTTTATTCGTTGGTTTCCATAAGTGTGGATCAAAAAGTCGTTCACCTATAACACGGTGCAATATTGTGCCGTTTAAATGATGTGGTCGAGGAATAAGATGCGAAAGACGCAAGCCTAATTTTTTCAGGTTGAGAATTTGTTTAATCTTTTTATGCATAGATATCTTTTATGCTCTAAGGAAATATGTTCCAAGTGAAAAATACGAGGTTAATGAAATAATATCGGCAATCGCTAATACCAATGGACACGAGGCGTGCGCTGGATTTGCACCAATCTTTTTAAAAAGAATTGGCAGACTGCATCCAAGAAAGGAGGCGGTAATAAGGGTCAATAAAATAGTGAGAGACAGGGTTAAGGAGAAACTGTGATTACCAATCCAAAAAAAGGATACTAAATAGAGCAATCCGCCACACAATAAACCCATTTTAGCCCCAACCGCTACTTCGTAAAGTACCAATCTTCTCAATTTAATGGTTTTATCAAGGTAAGAAAGTGTGACTGTTACTGCCTGTGTTCCAATACTTTCGGCAAGACCCAATATGATCGTGATAAAGAAGGCTATGAAAATAAATTCATCTATTGTCCTGTTGAACAGTTTTGTAATAAAGGCGCATATGAGTCCGCTTGAAATGTTAAAAAGCAAATAGGGAAATCTTAAAAAAGTACTTTTGAAGATAGTGGGTTTTCTAAATTCCTCCAGTTGAATACCGATTATTTTGAGAAGATCGTCGCGTTCATGTTCCGTTTTCTCTTCAAGGGCCATTGAGTCTTCTATAAAATCATTTGCCCTTGCAATACCAACAAGTTTTCCGTGTTCATCAACAACAGGAAAGGCAATGAACTTATAAAACAAAAAATACTCCAGCGCCGTATCTGTGGTAGAATCAGCAGTTAACCGGATCGGGTTGCGCACCATAATGTCAGAAACTTTCGTTTCTTTATAAGCAGTTATAAGTTTTCTTATGGGTACTACACCTACCAGTTTTCCTTCTTTATCGGTAACGTAACAGTAAAAAATATTTCCGGTAAGTTTACTGCTGCGAATCAATTCAAGTGCGGTCTGCGCAGTATCGTCTACTGAAACTGCAAGCATTTCAGTGCTAAACTTGAATTCAAATTTGTTTTTACTTGGTTTTTTACGAAAAAGCATGACTGGTTATCCATGTCTAATCCGAACGAGTCGGAAGAATAATTATTTTACATAAGCAACGAAATTATTATACGGTCATTCTTAAATAAAGCAACTTCAGAGTGACTTTTTTCAGAAGAATTTTCTATGGAATGAATAACCAACCGGTTTGTCGGCAGGTAGGACATATCTTTTGTTATGCGGATGGGATAACCTTGTAAATATTCTCATTCAAAGAAAAAACACAACCCCCTGTTCCCCCCTTTGTTAAGGGGGATTATCTTGATTGTATAGGAATTTTCATTTTATTTAAGCGGGTTTCTGGGTAGTGTTAGTATAAGTATAAAGGTAGGACAAGCGTCCCCGCTTGTCATCATAATGTCAGGCGAGGACGCCTGACCTACCACCGATAGTGAGATATGGTAATTATAATTTATTTGTGTATGAATGCTAAACCAAAACCTGCCGGAGACGAACGAATGTAGCCCCAGAGGGGTGGTCTGTTT
>JANLHY010000577.1 GCA_024653795.1 Candidatus Brocadiaceae bacterium
CGAATTCCAGGACCTCATGTGCGGGGAAATGAAGCTTCATGAAATCATCGCACAAAAAACCCACGAATGGGGAAAGGATTTAATCGGCAAGGAGGGATACAGCCCTGTGGGAGCTGTTGTCGGAGCTACCTATTCACATGAAATAGAAATTTTGAGGAAAATCATGCCTTCGGCTTTTTTCCTTGTACCCGGTTACGGCACTCAGGGCGCTACGGCAAACGATATAAAATACTGCTTTAATCCTGACGGATTGGGGGCCATTATCAATGCTTCACGCTCCATCCTCTATGCTTACAATAATCCACCCTGGAAGGAAAAATACGGCGTAAATGGATGGAAAGACGCCACACAGGAGGCTGTGATTAAGATAAATGAAGAAATAAGAGACATGCTATAGTAAACATCATTAATAAGTTGATATGTAAGAACCATTGCGAACGTATTCAATTAACTTCTTCTCCGGTACAAATTTGTTTAACTGGCTCAAGCCTAATCTTTCTATAGCGGTAGCGATGAGTCCCTTTTCTGAAAGTTCCTCTGAGTAGAACCGACCTGCGGCCAGCAATGCCTCTTTTGGAATGAGTCCCACCACTTCACTTCCCGTGACATGCACGCCAAATTTTCCGGCCTGTTTTTTCACCTCCTCAAAGGCCACATGCGGCGGAGTGACCTTGTAGTTCTGCAGGTTCATGGAAACCTGCGTAATATTATGTTCCTTTAGATAAACACCCATCGCCTGTACACATTTTAAAAGCCCAGGAACACGCACCTTTTCACCCTTTTCATTGACCTGTACAATTCCGGAAGCCCTTATAATCCCTGAAATTTTATTGGCTATCTGAATATCCTGGGTACCTAAATTCACATTATAAGCAATCAAGAATTCCCGCGCGCCAATTACCGTAGCGCCTGTTCTTCTTACGTTTTCATTAAACTCATTTGGGCCGTAATCGGGTCGCCATTTCTCGTCTTTCAATTTTTCAGGCAAACCTTCATACTCCCCTTTTCTGATGTCAGGTAGTACGTGACGTTCTGGCATAACCGCAGCCTCTCCATAAAGATAAACGGGAATACCAAGCCATTCACCAACCTCCTTCCCCAACGTGCGTGCAATCAGAACACACTCATCCATCGTTGCATTGGATACAGGAACAAACGGGCAAACGTCGGTAGCGCCAATACGGGGATGTGCGCCTTTGTGACGTGACATATCAATGACCTCTGCAGCCATCTCTATGGCATAAAAGGCCGCATCCTTGACTGCCTCTGG
>JANLHY010000592.1 GCA_024653795.1 Candidatus Brocadiaceae bacterium
AAGTCTTGTCCCTCTTATGTACAGCTTTCTGATTTCTTCCTTTTGTCCTACGGCATTCAACTGTGAGGTTACGGGAACCAATATGTTCAACACAACTGCTGCAAGAGAGTTTGCGACATTCGCAATCTTGGCGCCTATTTCATACATGCCTACAAAATAAATACTTCTGAATATACCCAAAAAAATCTTGTCGATCTGCTCATTAATAACCTCCGATAGCGCAATAATCTGGATAGTAAAGCCGTATTTCAACAAACCAAAAAAGGTTTCTTTAATATTGTTGTTTATACTTATTTTTAGTTGTGGGAGCGAGAAAAAGGCAAGGCTTACAGCTAACATAACACTAATCATGCCATAAATTATTGCATTAACGGCGAGCCCTTTTAAGCCGTAACCAAAATATAAAAAGAGATATATGCCTGCAAAATTAATCGCCTGCGAAAACATTATTGTTTTGTTGAGGATATCGTAACGCAAAAGACCGCTTAAAACACTCAAGAAAGGCGAACCGAGCATTCGGATGCACATTACCGCCACAAGGGAGAGATAAATAAAAGAAACATCTCCCATAGAAACGATACTGAAATCGAACCTTGCAAGTATCCAGTTCTTAAGTATCAGGGATAGCGAAAAAATAAAAACACTGAGGATGAGATAAAACAAAAGACCGGCGCTGACGACTCTGGACAGGTTGTTATACTCTTTTTTTGCATGATATTCAGCGATATGTTTTGTGAAGGATGCTCCTACGCCCATGTCCGAAAGGCGGAAATAGGCGATAATTGATTCCATAAGCGCCCATACGCCAAACCCGTTTATCCCGACCTTACTGATTATATAAGGTGTGGCAATTAGACCGAGTATGAGACTCCATGCTCGTGCAACTATTGAATAGGCAGCGCCTTCAAACAATATCTTTTTCATTTAAAGACGGTTTAATTTTGCATTTATATGAGAATAATATGAAGGAAAGGGAAATATAGGGGCGCTTCCCCTATTATTTATCCTGGGGAAAATTAGGGACAAAAATTAGGGATAGACACTATTTATTCCTGTGTAATACGGCAGATATAGTTTGGAACAACTAACCTTGCAGTACATGGCATGTTCAAACATTATATCAATTTGACTCATCTGTCAAACAAACATAGTGTCTGTCCCTATTTATTCTATTTATTTCCCGCCATTACTTCTTCAACTGTTTGTTTCCACAATTCAAGCGCTCGGCTTTTCGGCAATTCGACATCAGCAAAAGTAACAATCTGACC
>JANLHY010000612.1 GCA_024653795.1 Candidatus Brocadiaceae bacterium
AAATGGCAAAGATTAACCAATATTGTCGAATAGTGGGTTTGAAGGATTGAATAATTTTTGTTTCTATGGTTTTAGTAAAAATAGTTTCCTTATTCACGGTTTTTTATAGGCTATTGAGATTTAGCATTTACCATGAAATCCACTCAAATGTGTGGCTTCAACGACTTCTTTTACATTCGATCTGAGTCAATACCATGTCTGAATTTTTCCAAAAAAGACTTGAGGTATTTTAAGTCAGAAAGTCCCCTCTTGGGAGGGGACTTCGTCGTGAGCTCAGTCGAACGATTTAGGGGTGGGTAAGGCGGTAATTCGTGAAATATTCACTGAGATTTCACGACCCTTGTCCTCGTGAAAACGGGGAAAAGAACCCACCCCTAACCCCGCCCAAGAGGTGAATAATCCATGCTACCCTGTAAACCGCATAAATAAAATGAAAATTCATTTAAATTTGAATTATAGGTAAGGAAGTTAATCATGTCAAGGTAAATGCAGGGCACCCGTCCGTCTCTGGACATTTTAAATATAGAAAAATTACTTCTATTTTTTAATGGCTATAAAGCGGATAGCCTGGTTTTATGTAATGAAATGCCCAGCTACCAAAATAAGCAAAACACAAGAGCGTTGCCCAGAAGGACTTTAGAAAATCTGTATATCTGTTATCTTTCGTGTAAAATTCAAGCCCCTTTGCAGCCATGGTAATCAACGCCGGATTCAGCAGGATATCGTTAGTTCCCGGCGGACTATTAGCGTCTATGGAATTAATGGTTATGCCAATTACGGCGCTGATAAACAATGAAAGATATATATTCTGTTTAACAACGATAATACTAGAAATAACGAGCGTATGCGATACTATGGACATTATTACATAATGGAAACTTCTATAAAATTCATAAGATGTAATAAGGTAAGGAATAAGAAATATAAATAATAGAGCGTCGTTATTCTGTTTTTTATTGTAAGTCAGCAAGAATAAAGAAGCGGGGGCAATAAGTTTGAGGACGTCATTATTGCTCCAATAACCTATATCACCAAAAAAAATACACGCAACGCCAATAAAGGTGCCTAGATATAAAAGCAATGTCATTCTGTACTGCAATCTCACGATCCACCAGACTAAAACAAAAACAATTAAAGATTTTAGTATGACGAAACATTCTTTAAGCCAAAATACCTCTTCGTAGATATAGATGAGACTTTCGAGACTGTCTAGTATAAGTTCCATAAATTGTATATTGTCTTTTTAATAAGAATATATTTCGATGAAGAATATACCACAAAAAGAGGGGAAAAAACAGCCGAAAATCAAGACGGAGATGCATGGGAAGGGATTAACGGTACATGCAGGGCTGTTACCGGTACTCACTTTCATGGAGAAATTATTATTCAGGAAATGAGTACAAGAAGCAGTACGTAAGGAGCGTGGGGCAAACGCACAGTATCAGATTGTTGATGCCATGCTAATGATAGTAATCGGGTTGATAGCAGGAGCAACCTCGATGGTGCAGATAGTGAAAGCATAACCAAATTAGCGTTATGGAAAGCCCACCCCTTACGGTAACCATTATTAAACGATCACTACCTGCCTTTACACCCTACATTATTTTCCTAATATCGAATACTTCGCTACAATATTTGCGGATTTGGAATAAGGTAAATTCCGACTCGTTTATATATGGTCAATGCGACCTTGAAATTCCTTACGCACCTCATGCAAAATTTTTAATCCGCCATTTTCCAGCATCCTTCGGGCGAGTTCTTCTCCGATCTTCGCTGCCAGATTCTTATGACCGCTGTGTCTATCCTGTATGGCATGGTCACCATCCAGTGTGCAGATAATAGCTTCAATGGAGACCTCTTTTCCTTGTACCTCTGCATACGCACCTATGGGTACCTGGCATCCGCCCTGGAGTTTTGCCAGGAGAGACCTTTCTGCTTCAATGGCAATTCTGGTCTGGTTATCATCAATGCCTGAAACAATTTTTTGTATTCGAGCATCATCCTTGCGGATTTCGATACACAACGAACCCTGCCCCACAGCGGGTAGCATAATATCAAACGGAATGATCTGGCTAATTTGACCTGTATAGTTCATCCTGAGCAATCCTGCACGGGCTACGACAATGGCCTCCATATCGTCTGTTTCAAGTTTTTTGAGCCGGGTATCCAGATTGCCACGTAAATCCAGAATCTTGAAATCAGGCCGAAAGGCAAGTAACTGCGCCTTTCTCCGGAGACTGCTTGTGCCAATGCGTGCATCATCAGGGAGTTTTTCTAAGGTAGCATTGTTGCAGCTAATAAGCACGTCGTGGGGGTCCTCCCGTTTGGGTGTTGCGCCAATCATCAATTCTTCGTGTATTTCCGTTGGAACATCCTTGGCGCTGTGAACGGCAATATCTATCTTCTCTTTGATTAATGCAACCTCAAGTTCCTTGGTAAATAATCCAACTCCACCCAAACGCGACAGGGGTGCGTTTGTGATCTTGTCACCCTTCGTGGATATTTTTTCAATTTGAAATTCAAGACCGGGATTTAATCGTTTCAGTTCTGATATAACCCATTTTGTCTGGATTAATGCAAGTTTACTACCCCTGGAACCTACTACAACAACTCTATTTTCCGTTACCAATGCTCATCTTCTCCATTTTTGAATAAATAAAATCAGGCCGCCTTCGGCAGCTTTCTCATTTGCGCAACAGAGACGGTTACGCAGCCAGTTTGAAATTCTTAAACATCAAAATAATTGTGAGCTTGTCGTTACAATTATTTTATTTCACAAACGCAAACGCAAATGGATAATATCATAATATGCTAAGTGTGTCAAACTACTTTGTCACTTGCAAGGGGGTTACACAGGAAAATGTAATTACCGTACAGATAGAAACTCAGGGTTTAAAAAATATACAAATTGGAATAAACAGCTTGATATCTTTCAAAAGGAAACATTTTTTTGCAATAAAACTTGAGTCAGGGAAAATATAAAGAAAGATTGGCGCTTCCAATTTGTCGAAGCGTATCACGAGAAGGTAAAACTGATAGCTCTATGAGTAAATAAAGAATAGTAAGTGTTGGTGTCTTCATTGCGCTTGGAATAGGTTAATTAAAAACGAGTTTTATAAAAAAATGGCCTACGTAAACAAAACGAAGCGGCTCTTTATTGAAATGTTAAATCCTTATAAGAACTCATTGTATAGATTCTGTAAGCGCGTGATATGGAATGCGAATGACGTTGAGGATGCATTGCAAACGACGATCATGAATGCATATAAGTCGTTTGATAAATTTGAGGAAGGAACTAATTTTAAGGCCTGGATATTTAAGTACTTAATAAATACGGTGTTTAATTTTAACAAGAAGCACTCACGCTTAACAGCCATTGAGACAAGTGTTGAGGAAATACAAGATAAAGAACCAATCGTCCATTCAGGGCATGAAAGTTTGGATTTTTTAGAAATTTTGGAACGAGAAAACATCTACCATGAAATCCTGAAGAATCCGTTTAAATTGCTTGAAGATATGGATAAACCAGTGAAGGATTCTTTAAATAAGTTAAGTGTTTCAGAGAAAAACATTTTTCTCCTTAAATCTCTCGCAGACTTTTCCTACAAAGAAATAGCGAATATTCTAGAAATGCCAATCGGCACGGTAATGAGTCATCTCTATCGGGCAAGGGCAAAATTGCGGGAATCACTGTGTGATTATGCCAGAGAAAAAGGTTTATTTCTTGATAAGGAAGCTTACGAATGAAGTGTAAAGAGTCAAGAAGATATATCAATCTGTTTATCGATTCGGAGTTGGATTCTAAAGCCAGCTTTGAAATAGCAGAACACCTTTCATCTTGCGAAGACTGTAATAAACGGTTTAAACAGGAAGAAAACATCGAAAAAACCCTCGTGTCGGTTTTAAAGGATAGTAAAGAACCCGAAGCAGAAGAGACGTGGGAAAGAGTTCTTTTTCGTTTTAAGGACCAAGTTGGATTAAAAAAGAGCCGGCGTTTAGGGAACTGGTTTTATAAAAGGTATGTTGTCCCTGCGACTGCGGCAATTCTCATCACAGCTATTACGCTCGTTTTGTATCCCAGGCAGGAAGTCAACGAACTGACTGTAGCAGCACAGAAATGCCATATGGAATATATAGCAAAGGAAATAGCCCCTTCAATAGAATCCGCGATTCCGGATGAGATTACCCAATATTTTTCTGATAAATTTCTCTTTCCAGTCGTTATTTCTGAAATCCCGGATTTTAAATCTCATCACATCAAACTTTTTGGCGGAAAGGTGTGTCATCTGAATGGGATTTCAACGGCATATACTATGTATCACTGTTGTAATACACCCGTTTCCGTATTCATTCTGAACACAAAAGATGCTGAGGATTTTTCTGACATAAAACAAACTCTTGGAGGGGATATGGTCCATTCTCTGAGAAAGGGCGGAGTAAATCTTGTAATGACACGAGCAGGCCAGGATACCTTTGTATGTGTGGTTGCGGACCACGATGTGGCAGCGCTTGAGTGGATTGCCCGTAATTTTATAAAAGCATAAAATGGGACTTGTTAAAACAGCATTAAAAAATCCATATCTTGTTATCGTAATGGCCCTGGCAATTCTCGTATTAGGGGTATCTTCCTTTATTCGTTTGCCGGCAGACCTCCTTCCGATCTTTAAGACCCCTGCTGTGCAGATTATTACCTTTTATCCGGGAATGCCTGCCGTGGTGATGGAGCGTGATATTATGTCGCGTTTGGAACGGTGGACCGGACAATCAGTGGGTATTGAGCATCAAGAGGGAAAGTCAATGGTAGGGGTCAGCGTGGTAAAAAACTTTTTCAGGGAAGATATTGATCCAAATACCGCCATGTCTCAGGTAACGTCGCTTGCCATGTCCGATCTTTATTATTTGCCACCCGGCACCATCCCTCCAATGGTAATGCCTTTTGACCCGACAGCTTCGATACCGCTTTGTCTCTTAAGTATATCAAGCCCTACCATGAGCGAAAAAGAACTCTATGATGTAGCATACTTCGAGCTTCGGAATCGTCTCCAGAGTATATCCGGTGTAATAGCACCGGCTGTGTATGGAGGTGTGCTGAGGAGAATACTTGCATATGTTGACCGGGATGAACTTGAAGCCCGTGGACTTTCCCCAATGGATGTGGTGAATGCACTGAAACGTTCGAATTTAATGATCCCGACCGGTAATGCTAAATTTGGTATGCTTGATTACCAGATAAACTCGAATGCCATGGTGACAGAGGTTGCGGAGTTGAATGATGTACCTATTAAGGTTGAAAAAGGGGCGACCGTGTTTCTTCGGGATGTGGCGTCTGCACAGGATTCTTACCAGATTCAGACAAACATTGTTCGTGTTAATGGGAAAAGGCAGGTCTATATCCCCATTTATCGCCAGCCAGGAGCGAACACAATTCAAATTGTCAATGAAGTACGCGAGAGCAGTGGAAGGATTTTGCAGCGTCTTCAGGAAATGGACCCGCGAGCAAAAGACTTGCGTATGGCTGTGGTTATGGATCAGTCGGTATCGGTTAAGAATTCCATCAACCAATTAAAATACGCAGGTATATTTGGCGCTATACTTGCAGCAATTGTGGTATGGGTTTTTCTCTCTCACATACGTTTAACAATGATAATACTCCTCTCGCTTCCCCTGTCACTGCTCGCCGCATTTATAGGATTGTATTTTTCCGGAAATGCGATAAATAGTATGACACTGGGAGGCCTTGCGCTGGCAGTGGGCGTTTTAGTTGACCAATCTATTGTAGTACTGGATAACACCTCCAGACATTTACGTATGGAAGGAAAGTCTCCTATGCAGGCGGCATTAGATGGCGCAACAGAGGTTGCCGGACCCGTATTAATTTCCACCATTACGTTTGTTGTGGTTTTTTTCCCCATTGTTTACCTTTCAGGAATGGCAAAGTTCCTTTTTACCCCATTGGCGCTGGCTGCCATTTTTACGATAGTTGCTTCTTATGTTATCGCGATGACAGTGGTTCCTGCATGTTGCGCCAAATTCTTACGGAAAACTTCCATCCAAAAAAATACGAGTATGCTGGAAACAACGAATAAGGGATTTGTTTTTAGCTTTCAGAATAAACTTTTACGGACAGTTTTACAGAAAAAACCACTTGTTCTTTTCATTGTTTTTCTCCTGTTTCTCGTTTCTCTCTTTCTCTTTAAAAGAACCGGAACGGAACTCTTCCCTCAAGTGGATGCAGGACAGTTTATGCTGCTTGTCCGTGCTCCTTCCGGCGCTCGTATAGAAGAAAGTGAAAAATTGATGAAAAAAGTAGAGAAAGAAATCCAGGACGTCATGGGAGAATCTGATCCTGAAGGGAATAAACCCCAATCTGATTTACAAATGATGATCTCTAATATTGGAGTCCTTATGGATTGGCCTGCCGCTTATACACCGAATACAGGCCCTATGGATTCATTTATTTTAGTGCAGATGAAAGAAGTCGCCCGGAATGGAACATTCAGTTATGTGAATATATTACGCAAAAGATTAAGAGAAAAATTTCCTGGAGTTGAATTTGCATTCGATACGGGCGGTATGTTAACTGCCGCGCTTAATTTTGGATTGCCATCACCCATCAATATCCAGGTTGCCGGTAGTCGACTCGAGACATCGTATGAAATAGCAGAGGCCATTGTCAAAGAGGTAAAAAAAGTTCAAGGGGCTGCCGATGTCCGCATCGCACAACGTCTTGATTACCCTGCCATCGATATTGAGGTGGACAGGGTAAAGGCTGCTCATCTGGGTATCTCACAGGAGGATATTGTAAAAAACATTGTTACGGCGCTCAATTCAAGTATTAATTTTGACCCCGGATTCTGGATAGACCATCTCAGTGGCAATCATTATTTTATTGGGGCACAATACCTTGAAGATGATATACGCTCATTGCAAACACTGGAAAACATTCCCATTACCAGTTCAGATACAATGAAAGCAACTGTACTTAAGAACGTCGCTACCTTTCGTCGTACCACAGCGCCAGCAGTGGTAAACCACTTGAATATTACCAGGGTTATTGATGTATATGCAAATGTGTCTGGCAGAGATGTAGGTTCTGTCGCCGCAGAAATAGAAAAAAGATTAGAAAGGTCTGAAAAACTTCAAACATTAATGGCAAAATATAAACAAAAGGGATATACCTACCATATTCGTGGGGAAGTACAAAGTATGAAGGAATCATTCAGGCAATTTGGAGCTGGTTTGGTGATTGCCATTATACTTGTTTATCTGGTCATGGTTGTGCCGTTCAGGTCATTTCGCGACCCTTTTATTATCTTATGCAGTGTTCCCCTTGGTTTTATTGGCGTTGCATTCATGCTTTATTTCACCAATACAAATATGAATATTCAATCCTTCATGGGGATTATTATGATGGTAGGGATGGTTGTTGAATACAGTGTTCTCCTGGTAGACTTTGCCAATAAACTTCAGGAAAGAGGACTTGTGAAGGAAGAGGCTATTATACAGGCCGCAGAGATACGACTCAAACCTATCTTAATGACTTCTTTGACTACGATATTCGCCCTTTTACCCATGGCGATTGGTATTGGAAGTTCAGGTGGAGCAAATATCCCCTTAGCACGTTCAATTATCGGTGGAGTAGTGGGGGCTGTAATACTCAATGTAATGGTTGTGCCTTGTCTCTATACAATTTTTGGCAGAAACAGGAATAGGGGAAATATATATGCCCAATAAGAAAGCAAAGACCATGAAAATGATAGTAATAGTTATCAGTGGAATACTCATATTCCTTGCAGGAGGTATAACTGCAATCTTTTTTTCCCCTGGTGACAGTCAACGAGAAACTACGGAACAAATAAACGTCTCCGGCGATAACTCAACGGAAATCCCTCATGTGGTTGTTCAAAATCCGGTACGACAGACAATATATGATAAGGTTCTTTTGCCTGGTGATATATTACCATGGGGGCAAGCCACCTTATTCGCAAAGGTCTCCGGCTATCTTGAAGAGATTCTGTATGATAAGGGCGACTGGGTACAGAAAGGAGATGTAATTGCAAGGATAGCTCTTCCTGAACTTGAAAACGAACTGAAAATACAAGAGGCAGAATTGGCACAGTGCAAGGCGGACATAGAACGCGCTCAATCAGAAGTTACGTTAAGAGAGATTATTTATAATCGTCTGGCAAAGGTCCAGGCCGAAAGCAAGGATTTGGTGCCGGAAGAACATGTTGATGAGGCAAAGGGACAGTTGGAAGTAGCAAAGGCAGAACTTGCCCTGGTAAAAAGCCGAGGCGATGTTGTATTAACCAGGATAGAAAAGACAAAGACACTTCTGGGCTATACTACAATAAAGGCCCCGTTTTCGGGTGTGATTACGAATCGATGGGTTGATCCTGGCGCCCTCATTCAGGCGGCAACGACATCACAAGATAAGGCAGCTTCAATCGTACATATTATGGACATGAATACCTTAAGAGTTCAGGTTCATGTGCCGGAGCCGGACACTCCTTTTATCGAGACCGGGAAAAAGGCAACATTGACTGTTAACGAGCTACCGGGAAAAATCTTCGATGCATCTGTCTCTCGTTATTCATGGGCGCTCGAACGAAATACGCGGACGATGCTGGTCGAGATAGACGTTTCCAATGCCGAACATATCTTGCGGCCCGGTATGTTTGCAAAGGCGACCATTCATCTCAAAGCGCATGAAGACGTCCTGACAATTCCGGCAGAGTCCCTTATTACGGAAAGCGATAAGGCATATATCTATGTAGCTGATGACAATAATACGGTAAGAAAAGTACCCGTTAAAACGGGTATAGATGACGGAATTATCGTAGAAATCTTAGATGGTTTACAGGAAAGCGATAAGGTAATAGTAGCAGGAAAACATTTAGTAACTGAGGGAGATACCGTTATCACCTCAGAATCAAACGTAATGTAATTATCATTACCGTTTTCATATAAAAAGGTCTTAAATGAGTTTACATAGTATTGTCTTAATTACAACATGTATCATATCAATATTATCCGGGTGTGCCTCTCATCCTAAAACGTGGGATGCAACATGGTTAAAGGTCCCATCACAATACATGCCTCCAGATGAACTCTTAAAGGAAGACGATGTTTCTCCTGGTAAGGGAAATGACTCCGAGAAATATCCCATAGACCTGACAACTGTTCTAAAACTTGCCGGCGCACAACCCCTTGAGCTGTCCCTTGTTCGGGAAAAGGTTCACGATGCTTACGCAGAGGTTCTATTATCGAAAGAGAAATTTATTCCGAACATCATGCCTGGGATTAAGTTTTTCAGACATGAAGGGGAGATTCAGGATACAGGCGGAACGTTTTTAGAGACAGATAAACAGTTTGTATCTCCCAGGATGAATTTAAACCTGGAGCTCAGCCTTGGTGAAGCAGTATTTTCAGCCCTTGCGGCTCAACAACGATACCGTGCAAGCAAAGCTTCTTTGGAGACAGTTACGCAAAATATGAAATTAAAATCAGCCTTAGCGTATTTTGACCTTTTACAATCACAAGCAGAAGTAGCGATTGCAGAAGAAGCCCTAAAAATATCAGAAACGCTTGTCAGAGAAACAGAAGATGCCCTTAAATATGGAAAAGGTTTTAAAGGAGATGTCTTACGGGCAAAGGCACAATTATCAAGTGAACGGCTATCGCTTACAAAAGCAAAAGAGGCGCAGAGAATATCATCAGTAAAACTTGCCGCCATCCTGAGGCTTGATCAGAAGATTGAGCTTTATGCTATTGATCGGGTAATAACTCCAATCTATCTCTTGTCTAAAGAAATTACGATAGAAGAATTTATGCAGACCGCCATTCATCGGCGACCAGAGTTACGAGAGGCATTGGCGATACTCGAAGCAAACAAAACAGAAAAAACTGCTTCGTTCTGGGGGCCTATAATACCATCATTTCAAGCCGATTTAGGCGCGGGTGGTTTGGGGCAAAACATTGATCATCTCAGCGGTACCGAGGCATATAATGTTTCGTTAGGGTGGACAATAGGTTCAGGCGGGCTTTTTTACAAAGGGCGCAGGGAAAAGGCCGATGCCAGATATCGTTCATCCGATATACAATTGGCAAAGATACAGCAGGATATTATACAAGAGATAATCGTTGCCCATACTCAGGTAAATGCCAGGCAGGAACAAATAACGATTGCAAAACAAGGTGTCATGGATGCGGAGGAATCTCTAAAGCTTAATCAGAGTCGACTGAAACACGGCATGGGATTGCCCCTTGAGGTGCTTCAAGCAGAAACGGCATTTATCCAGGCAAGAAAAGATTATATTTCATCAATTACCGATTATAACAAGGCACAATACACCCTTTTTGTAAGTG
>JANLHY010000614.1 GCA_024653795.1 Candidatus Brocadiaceae bacterium
TCTTTATTTGATGTTCTTGCAATTCTTCAATTTTGTCTGATTTAATAACATTCTTTCCACTACAATATAATACGTATTGAATCTCTTTATTTATGTGGTTTTGTAAATATAGGTCGCATCCCACACTCGTGTCAACCCGAATTGCATTTAATGCTATTGGTATATATTCAACCGATACATCCATTTTTGTCTACGCCTCCATGTCAATTATTTTTCCACATCGATTTTCTTCAGGGTGTGTCTCATCTGACTCTTTATGCTCAGTTCCCCGTACCTCATCGACTGTTTTCTGCCCATTACATGAAATTGGTATCTTGCAAACCTTATCCTCTTTCTTGCCATCCTTTTTCTTCCGCTTATCAAAGTTAAAAGATCCACCTGACTTCCTGTCGTCATCAGTCTTTCTAATAGACGCGCATCTAAAAAGGGGCTCTTCATGAATACGTTCGATATTATCCGACATATATTCACCAGTATAATATAAATTAGATTCTTCGCTTCGCTCAGAATGACAATTCTACTATTACGCATCATTCTGTAGCGCCGACCCTTGTGGTCGGCTAATACCCACAACAACGTAGCGCCGATCCTTTATGGTCTGCCTCCCATCCGCACGCCACCCGCATGGTAACACCGAACCCTCGTGGCCGGCCAATTGCGGGGGATAAACCGCCCGCGCTACGTTATAAATTGAAATTCCTCAACGTTAAATTAGGCCTTCGACATCCTCAACACTACCCCTCCCTTGATGGAGGGGTAAGGGGAGGGTGGTCAACCTTGTCCCCATAAGCGCTAAGTTAAAATTACGGATTAATTTAACCGTGTAATGAATAACGAATATCGAACAAGGAATTTCAAATTATGAAGTTTTCTTATCCTCCTTTTGTTTCGCGGTTTTTACGCTTGTTACAAAAATCGAAATAAGCTCATTATTCTCATGAATCAGTGGTTCAAGCTTTGACGTCGGCTTTATAAGATTGGCTTTTACAATCATCAATAACCATACCCTTGT
>JANLHY010000615.1 GCA_024653795.1 Candidatus Brocadiaceae bacterium
TATGAAAATTCTTTAACTGCAGATCACGTCAGGGAAAGCACAAAGGTTGTCCACCGTTTTGTCAATCGCATAAAAGCCCACTTTTTTAAGGAATAAATAAATAGTGTCTGAGTCCCTATTTGTCCCCCAAAAATTTGAAAAGGAGGCAAGAAGATTATGAAAAAAAGAGTTTTCAGTTTTATTCATAGAGTGTAATACTATTAGATTTTAACACTACGGAAAGTCGTAAAGGAGGAAAGTCATGAAAAGACTAGAAAATGTGATTTTAAGGGGTGAAACTCATAAGGGCCTTTTATGGCGACTACGCTCTCAGGAAGGAGGCAGTATGAGCCGACGCATCTTCCTAGCGGCAATACTGGGGATCGCGTGTGCGATCGCACCCGTGAGTGCCGAGGCGCAGTACTACGGAACAACGAACGTCGCGAAGGGACGACCTGTAACGGCGTTGACGCCTTCCGCCATCGGCGTTCCTCAAAACGTCACCGACTGAAAGGGCGACACGTACTGGTTCAGCTACTTTCTCCAGGAATACACGATCGACTTGGGCGCTGCGATCCCCATAGGGAAGATCGTCGTCTACGCCAGCCAGGGGCAGGACATCGTCATCTCGTCGTCACTCGACGGAACCACGTTCACACCGCGGCACAGCTTCAACTCCACTGACGCGCAGCACAGCAACTGGATCGGGGGGATGCTGTACGGCCAACTGACCTTCAAGGCTGATGGGACGTACTCGGCCCGGTATCTGAAGTACCATTCGGCCAACGTGGGGTGCGGATGCTATCAAGGGACCCATGAATTCGCTGTATACCCGTGGGTCGCTACACCGCCTCCCGTCCTGAGCGGTGCTAACCTGGCCATGATTCCCGGCACAACCGTGACGAACGACCCCCCCTACGTATCCGTGTCCGGCTTTCCCCCATCTAATGTTGCCGACGGCAATACCACCACGCTGTGGAAGGGAAACTACCAGACGTGGCATACCCCCATGGCGGGGCAGCAGTTGGGCACGATCATGGGGCGGGCCAGGATCGACCTTGGAGCCGAACTTCTCGTTTATGGCGCGCGCGTGCGTCGGCCGGCCGGGGGCGGCGCCCAAGCCGTGTCGGTTAGCCTGTACAACAATGCCAACCAGGAAATCGCGTGGTTTGGAGACGGCGATCCGAATGTCGTTAGCTCGACGAACCCGGGGGTTGGTGACGTCGATTTCGTGCTCGACATGCCGGTCCAGGCGCGGTACGTGCGGGTCTGGCAAGTGAATTCGCTGGTACACGCCACTACTGAATACCCGGCACTGGCGGAGGTCGAGGTATACGGCGAGACGGCGCAAAATTCTGCTCCTGTTGCCAATGCGGGGGCCGATCAGACTGTGTATGTGGGCAATACGGTAACGCTCGATGGCAGCGGTAGCACAGACGTTGACGGCGATCTCCTGACCTATAGTTGGGCGTTTACCACAAAACCCGATGGCAGCACGGCAACCCTGAGTGGTACAACAACGGTGAACCCAACCTTTACGGTAGACAAGGCGGGGACGTATGTGGTGAGCCTCATAGTCAATGACGGCACGGTGGACAGCACTGCCGATACAGTAACCATAAGCACATTAAACTCTGCGCCTGTGGCTAATGCGGGGGCCGATCAGACTGTGTATGTGGGCAATACGGTAACGCTGGACGGCAGCGGCAGCTCAGACGTGGATGGCAACCTGTTGACCTACACGTGGGCGTTTACAACAGTGCCGGCAGGCAGCAGCGCAGCGCTAAGCAGTTCAACATCGGTAAATCCAACCTTTACGGTGGATAAAGCAGGGACGTATGTGATAAGCCTCATTGTAAATGACGGCACAGTAAACAGCGCAGCCGATACGGTAACGATTAGCACGCTCAATTCGGCGCCGGTAGCCAATGCAGGACTCGATCAGTCCGTGTATGTGGGCAACACGGTGACGCTGGATGGCAGCGGCAGTTCGGACGTGGATGGCGATGTCCTGACTTATAGCTGGTCGTTTACCTCAAGACCGTCAGGCAGTACGGCAGCATTGAATGATACAACATCGGCGAATCCGACCTTTACGGTAGACAAGGCGGGGACTTATGTTGCAAGCCTTATAGTAAATGATGGTACGGTAAACAGTGCGCCAGACACGATAACCATCAGCACGATTAACGTAGCGCCGGTGGCAAATGCCGGAAACGACCAAACGGTACCAGAGGAAAGTACCGTGACTCTGGACGGCAGTGGAAGTTCAGATGCGGATGGTAATGCGCTGACCTATAGCTGGGCATTTACAACAAAACCGACGGAGAGTATGGCAATCCTGAGTGGTACAACAACGATGAACCCAACCTTTACGGCGGACGAGGAAGGAACGTATGTGGTAAGCCTGATAGTCAATGACGGCACGGTGAATAGCAGTCCTGATACGGTGACGATAACCGCAAATGAAGCCTCAGAGGAAGAGATCGAAGTGGAGGTTTCCATAAAGCCAGAGACGATTAACCTCAAGAGCAAAGGCAAGTTTAAGGCATTTATTGAGTTGCCGGAGCCATACAGCGCTGATGAGGTTGTGTTAGCGACGGTTGTGTGCGAGGGGGCACAGGCCATTGACGGCAGAGTTGATGGTGAAGGCCGGTACATTGCCACGTTTAACACGCAGGACTTGCGTATAACGGCAAGTTCTAAGAAGGA
>JANLHY010000618.1 GCA_024653795.1 Candidatus Brocadiaceae bacterium
GAAACAGTGTTCAATACCCCAACGTAGCAGGTAGTTTGTGATGACCATTTTGGCAGAGGTGCGGAGATCGTTGGTAATAAGGATATGATAGTTGTTGTCGTCATCCTTATTCCATTTGCCAAAAATAACTACAAACTTAATGGGAATATCACAATCTTTAAGCTTTGCCGGAGTTCTACATCAAGATAACAAAGAAGTTTGGCTGGACAAAAGATGTTCTGATAAACCAGCTTGAAGCAGGGGCATTTGAGCGGTATATGGCAAACCAGACCAACTTTGATAAGGCCGTTCCGGAAAAATACCGGCATCAGGCAAAACTGGCGGTCAAGGATGAATACTCCTTCGATTTTCTGGAGCTTGGCGAAGAGCACTCAGAAAAGGGGCTTGAGCGAGCGCTTCTTGAAAATGTGAGAAAGTTCCTGATTGATAGAAAGAATAAAGTGTTTGGAGTAGCAATGCACACGTTTTTATCTCCAGAGGCGAAATCAAATTGGAGCATTTCTATCGTCAAACCAGTATGGGAATTAGCATAGAATACAAATAGAAAGGAGTTACGTAAAATGAATACGGCAATCGAGAGAATAGTGATTGATCCAAAGATATGCAGTGGGAAACCCTGTATTAAAGGCACAAGAATACCCGTACATATAATACTTGACCTTCTTGCCGATGGAGAAGATTTTGATGGTATAAAAAAGGCATATCCCAACATTACTGATAAAGATATTAGGGCATGCCTGAATTATGCGGCAGTTCTTGCTGATGAAGAAGCCTTGATTACAACATGAAGTTATTTGCGAATGAAAATCCTTTTGAACCTATTACTGTTGACAGCGGTGTTTTATTGTTATAACATGGTTATAACATTGTCCAATACACTGAAACCTATTTTAAAACTTTAAAAATATTAATTAATAAATGATTTGGAGATAGATGTATGTTGCGTAAAATATGTTCAATAGGCAATAGTTACGGAATTTCCATTCCAAAGGAGATGCTGGAAAAACTTCACCTGACTGCAGGAGCACAGGTTGTGGTGGAAATAGATGAAAAGTCAAACAAGATAATCATCGAACCTAAAATATACGAGTCACCTTCGGAGGCAATAGATAAGGAATTTGCAATCCAGGTTAATGATTTCATAGAACGTTATAAACCAGCGCTGAAGGTGCTGGCTAAGAAATGAACTATTTGACTCCAGAGCAAGTTCTCTTTATCCATTATCGTTTGATAGAGGAAACGGGAGGTAGTCATGGTATTAGAGACCTTTCAATGCTTCAGTCGGCATTGGCAAGACCAATGGCTACCTTCGATAGAAAAGACCTTTATCCAGACCTGTTCTCCAAAGCCGCATCACTTATGCATTCTATTAGCAAGAATCATCCATTTGTTGACGGTAATAAAAGAACTGCTATTGCAGTGGCATCGATCTTCTTGTTTCGGAATGGTTATAACTTTAAAGTTTCTAATAAGGAACTCGAACGATTCACACTTAAAGGAGCTAGAGAGGATATTGAATTACGAGAAATAGCGCATTGGTTTAAAAGGCACTCTATAAACACATAATACTCAGTATTGTTTTTATCTCAGAATCTATATAATTCGTAAGTTGCATCGGTACGTGAGGAATAATGAAATGGTTTCCGGATATGAACTGAAACCATCCTTCAGGTGATAATTCAGGGGAATTGACTTTGCCCGCTGTTAGAATGCCTTTATGGCATAACGGGGCTGACCTATAGCCTTCTTAACGGCTCTGATGAGGTTTCTTCTGGGTATCATCTGTTATTATGGGAATTTGCCCGCGAAAGACGCGTAAATGGCGAAATGCCCTTCACTCGCCAAGGCAGTTTTTTATAACATTTACAATTATGGATAATTTCTCAATATTCATTATCAGGTGTGTGGGAATCAACAGCAGCCGTCTTGAAAAATAGGTGGCATTGGGGAATGGGTCCTTGTCTAAGTCATACCCCAAATTATATGCCCGATGAATTGGGTCAGGATACAGCTTTGTGCTCTCAATGCCGGCACGGTTAATTTTTTCAAAACAATTTTCCTTAACGGTTTCATCGTTAAAAAGAACGGGGAATTGATTGAATACGGGAACTGCGTATAGAAGCAACTCCGGAAGCTTGACGCCTTTTAGGTGCGCCAGGATGTCAAGCAGGAACATGCCGTGGTCGTACCGTTTGTTTAAAATCTTTGAGGCTTGTTTGAACAAGCCGCATCCGACGCCAGCCTGGAACTTTGTATAAGCGAAGCTGTCGAAATCGGTATGCAGTGTAGTATACTTTAATTTAGATTGATTGAAAGAGGATGTGAATCCCTTTAATATGGCTAAAAAAGAAACAGGTGTGCCTATTTATGCGGATCAAGAGATAGTAGGTGTAAAAATCCCCATTAACAAAGCTTTTCTAAGGGTATTACAGAGTAAATGTCCGCGGTTGTATGTGGGGATTATTATGGATGAACAGTTTATCAGAAACACTTTCGCGCTGCAATTGACAAAATATTGTGCAAGTTTTGTTGAAAATTGCTTTTGATTAGTGTATATATATAAGCGCTAGTGCTTACTTGCAATGATAAGCGATATATGTTATCGCCTTTGGTAACAGGAAGCCGAGGATCTCAATCGAAAAATACTATCGCTAGTTTATGCAACTAAGCACTAGCTTGTCCTGCCGTCAAAAGACCATCTACTTTGAAATATTTTACCTGTTTGAGTTCGTATGGAACTGATTGGGCAAAAAATCAACCTCGAGAGAGAAATTATTTCTCATATTCAAATCTACTTGATGAACCTTCTGAATACCCAAGACGTTGTATATAATGTGGATGGTGAGGTGGTAAATGAGGTTAATGCCTCTCCGTATTGTAAGACACTCCATTTTGTCAGTGAGCGAAGGGATTTGTGTCGGTGTTATAGCAGGGAATTATCTAAAAGCGCCATTCATTATAAAAAGCAATTTGAGGATGTATGCCCCGGCGGCCTAACGGTCCTTTCGATGCCGATATCCCTTGACGAACATACCGTGATTGGCGCGCATTGCGTAACTATTTCCAATACCCCCCGTTCAAAGTTCAGTGTATATGATATTGCTTCGCAATTTAATATTGACGCCCATATCCTTTGGGACGCAGTAAAGAAAACGCCTCTTACGCCGAAACCGATCTTGAAGATTGCCAGAGAACAGGTGATTTCAGCAACTGAATTGATGTCAAGGGTGCTTACCCGCATCTATATCCTGAAACAAAGCGAAGCATCAATGGCAGAAAAATATCACTCCATTGAAGAAATATTTAAAAGCCACAACATAAGTAAGTAGTCAGTTTTGTTAAATTTATAGCTTGAAATTTCTATTATAAATGCTAAACTTTATATTGAATATGGACATGCCTTAATAAAATAGGAGGATGTGCATTATGAGAAGTATTGCATTGCTGAACCAGAAGGGAGGAGTAGGTAAGACTACTACAACTGCAAACCTAGGGGCCTGTCTTGCAATGCTGGGGAAAAAGGTACTCGTTATTGATATGGATCCACAAGCCAATTTAAGTGTGCATCTCGGTGTAGACATTCACAAACTAAAATATTCCATATACAATATTATTACCGGAGACTCCAAGCCAGAGGACGTTATTTTAAATACAAAAATTCAAGGCCTCGACATTATTCCCTCCAATATAGACCTTTCCGGGGCAGAAATTGAGCTGGTTGGTGTGGTGGGGCGTGAGACCGTATTAAGGGAATACTTAGGGAACGTCCTTGACCGATATGATTATGTTCTGATTGATTGCCCTCCATCCCTTGGTTTGTTAACCCTTAATGTATTGACATTGGCGCGTGAAATATTTATCCCCTTGCAGACTGAATTTTTTGCATTGCAAGGGGTAAGCAAGTTGTTAGATACGCATGAAGTTGTCCGGAAGAGGTTAAATAAGAATTTAGAGATTACAGGAATTATTTTTTGCATGTATACCAGCCGTACCCGTCTTTGCAAGGAGGTTATCGAAAAGGTTAAGGAACATTTTGCAAAGGATCAGGTATTTGATACAGTTATTAGAAAGAATGTAAAACTTTCAGAATCACCGAGCCACGGTAAGCCGATTATCTCTTATGCGCCTAGTTCGCATGGTTCTGAAGATTATATGTCACTTGCAAAGGAAGTCGTGCAACAAGAAAATAGCAAAAAATATTAATTATGGAAAAATATAAGTCATAATCTGTTGGGAGGAAATATGGGTAAGGACAGTGCGCTTGGGCATGATCCATTGAGTTGGATGAAAATAACAAAGGAAAATAAGAAATCATTATCGTCTGAAGATGCGAGTACAGCAGGCCAGAATGCCGGAAAGGCTGAACAGCAGCCAAGGATCCAAGCAACGCCTAAACAACAAATACCCTTTCCAACGGGTAATAGTAAGGCTCAGTTTGTATCAAAGAAGGCGCCACCATCGCCCAGTAATATACCGAATAACCCCGCTGCGCCCAAGCCCAGGGTTGTGATTGGGCGTTTGTATGAGAAACCGTCTCTTGAAAAGGTAAAATCAGTCCAGCGTAACGAAAATGAGGTTCAGGCGACAAGGCGTTCCGTCGAGCCGTCAATTCCTGTATCCAGGACTATACAACCAATTAATAGAATAGCGCCAGAAATAAATCGTACCCCTGTCTCTACCACCGCAAGCCATTTTTCTACGTATATTATTGTCGCCTATACGGCGCTTTTGCTTATTTTGGGGTACTTTGTCTATAGTGACCTTTCAAAACGAACGAGCAGGATCGAGGCAAAGATTATGGCGATTGAAAATGCCTTGCGAGAAAAGTAGCTGGTTTGGTAACAATTTAGTTTTTAATCTGTGCAATCTGTGGTTCCAATCCCCGTTTTCACGAGGACAAGACTCGTTTATTGGTCTGAGGCTTCGCCTCGCTAGTGCTCACTTGCAATGATAAGCGATATATGTTATCGCCTTTTGTAACAGGAAGTACGAGGATCTCAATCGAAAAATACTATCGCTAGTTTATGCAACTAAGCACTAGTATTTGATCGTGGCATGTTCGCCGCGAAATATCTTTATTTCCCCATTTTCCAACTTCATCATCAAACCTCCGTTATTGGATATATCGATGACCTTTCCTGTATATTCCTTTCCGCAATCAGTAATGGTCAATTTCTCTCCGATAGTGATGCAAAATTCCTTCCATCTGTCAGTGATATATCTATAGTGATCATTCCTTAAAATTGAATACCACTTGTCTATATCCTGGAGCAGCGCCTTTGCAAGGAAATTACGATTTATAGGTTCTTTGCTTTCAATAGCGAGTGAAGTTGCCGGTAGACTGGCCTGTCCCGGCAAGTCTTCTTCGGTGAAATTGACATTTATTCCTATACCAATTAAAAATATTGATTGTTTTTTTAATCCCTTTTCAAACTCTACTAATACGCCTCCTACTTTTTTCCCCCCAATCAGGATATCATTAGGCCATTTAATTTCTGCGGGGAGATGTAAGGTTTCGCGGATCGTTTCTGTAATTGATACAGCCATAGTGCCTGTTAACAAACACAAGTGGTCTGGTTGCATATTGTGTTTTAGCAAGAGTGTAAAAAGTAATCCCTTATATTTGGGGCAAGACCATGTATGGCCAGAACGCCCCTTGCCTTTCGTTTGCTCTTCAGCAAAGATTACGGCGCCATTCTTAAAGCTGGTATGCGCAAGTTTCTTGGCAATGTCCATCGTTGACGTTGTCCGTTCCAAGATAATCACATTACTTCCAACAATCTTTGTTTTTAATTCCCGTGTGATTTCTTCTGCAATTAAACGATTGTGTGAATTTAATATGTTTGTATCCTGTAAATAACGGTTAGTGTGATGTTTTACCATGGCAACGGATTCTAATGTACGGCTGGGCAGTTCTCTCTGCGGACTGGTTGTCCCATTGAATTTTAGGGAGGTTATCTTCTGTTATTGCTTTTGCCATGTGTCTGAAAAGATAAATTTATTTGATAAATAATTATCGTGGTATCAGTTCACCCCCCTCCCCTAACCCTTCCCACCAGGGGCGGGGGATATTTCCACCCCCTGCGTCCCCGCCAGCGGGGGACATTTCCTCCCCCTGTCCCCCTCGTTGAGGGGGAGAAAGGGGGAGAGGGAAGGCCAGGTGGGGGTACTGAACTGTTACTTAATCGTGTAAATATATGTCATAAGTAATTTAAAAGTCAACATTAAAAGGAGAAATCATTTTTCTTTAGGCGCATACAAAAAATTTTTTGACACTTTTATAAAAAAATACCAGACTTCTGCCAGTATGGCAGGCGTTGTCTATGACAGAATTTTTGTGCTGTCACAATGGCATACTGATATAAACATTGTGAGGACAATTTTAATAGATATAATAATCTTAAGGTAGTTAATTTCAATTGGTTAAGGTGTTTTGGTGCTCAGTAATTTGCTACGGCATTATGTTTGCTAACTGTACTTAGTCGATGGATTTTCTGATATTTATATTTATTTTGTTATTCAGTTAAACATAAGTTTTGAAAGGAGGTATTCAATGGCGAAGCAGCTACTCTTTAGTGAAGACGCAAGGGCCGCTATTGCTCGAGGCGTTGCAAAGCTTGCCAGGGCGGTTAAGGTTACTCTAGGCCCCAGAGGAAGGAATGCTGTATTGGATAAGGGGTATGGGAGCCCCACGGTGACAAAAGACGGTGTATCAGTGGCTGAGGAAATTGAACTGAAAGACCCTTATGAGAACACGGGGGCAAAGTTGGTACGGGAGGCGGCATCCAAGACCAGCGATGTTGCTGGGGACGGTACGACCACAGCCACGGTTCTTACTGAGGCGATATTCCTGGAAGGATTAAAGTGTGTGACGTCAGGCGCTGATCCCATGGCGCTCAATAGGGGGATGCGCAAAGCTATGGATAAGGTTGTAGAGAAACTGAAAGAGACAAGCAAGAAAATCAAGAACCAGGCAGAGATTGCAAGCATTGGGTCTATTGCGGCGAACAACGATCAGGAAATTGGAAAAATGATTGCCGATGCGATGGATAAGGTTGGGAAGGACGGTGTTATTACCGTTGAAGAGGGAAAGGGGCTCGAAACAAGCGTAGAAGTAGTAGAGGGTATGCAATTTGACCGAGGTTATCTCTCTCCCCATTTTGTCACGAATCCCGATTCGATGGAGGTTGAATTCAAAGACCCTTACATCTTTATTTATGAGGATAAGGTGTCTTCCATCAAGGGATTGGTTCCGTTACTAGAAAAGGTAGCAAAGACGGGTAAGCCCCTTTTGGTCGTTGCAGAAGATGTAGAAGGGGAGGCGTTAGCCACGCTCGTTGTTAATAAACTGCGAGGCACAATTAGCTGCGCAGCGATAAAGGCCCCAGGTTATGGCGATCGCAGAAAGGCAATGCTCGATGATATTGCCGTTCTTACGGATGGTAAGGCGATATTTAAAGACCTTGGAATTCAGTTGGAAAGTATTGATATCCGCGACCTGGGAAGGGCAAAGAAGGTAACCATCGATGCGGATAATACAACGATCATTCAGGGTGCAGGCAGTTCGAATACCATCGCCGGACGTATCAAGCAAATCCGCAATGAAATTGAAGCGACGACGTCAGATTATGATAGGGAAAAGTTACAGGAGAGGCTTGCGAAGCTTGCTGGAGGTGTTGCCCAGATATTCGTTGGAGCTGCTACAGAAAGTGAAATGAAGGAAAAGAAAGCCAGGGTTGAAGATGCATTGCACGCCACAAGGGCGGCGATTGAAGAGGGTATCTTGCCTGGTGGTGGTGTCGC
>JANLHY010000632.1 GCA_024653795.1 Candidatus Brocadiaceae bacterium
CTGTAATTATATGGAGGAACGGTCTACTCCACACGTCAAAACCCTCCACCCACCTCAAAGAAACGAAATTAGCTCCGTTGCAATCTTGCCATTCAAGAATAAAACAGAGAAAAAAGGGTCAGAAGATATTCTCCGGAAGTGTTTTTTTACAAACCTCAGTACGAAAGGGTACAATGTTCTCAGCCTCGAAGAGGTTGACGAACGCCTGCACCTTGCTGCAATCGATGCCTCCAATCTCGATACAGAAGATGTGTATAAGATGGGGCGGATCGTGAAGGCGGATGCCCTCATTTACGGCAAAGTTACAAAGTGTAGCAAGAGATTTTTTGGGGTATATTCTCAGGTGGTGTTCGGGGCAGAGATGAAGATGATGGATGCAAGGTCTTCCAAAATTATCTGGCAGGCAGATCATACGGAAACAACTCATGGTGGATCAGTGCCAATATCGCCATTCAGCGTCCCGGAGGCGGTTATTGAAAGTTCAATCAACGTGAGGGAAAAGGTAGTTTCAGAAACGGCTGATCGTCTTGTAAAAAAATTTATTGCCAGTATTCCATCCAAAGATTTTAATTCATCTATCAACGCTAACACAATCACTATTAGACCCAATGGGTCATCAATGGAAGTATGCTATAGAGTGCAGGATGGTGATACGCTATCGAGCATTTCAGAAAAATTTTATGACGATGCCGCTAAAGCAAAGGAAATCTGCAATGCTAATAATGGTGTATCGGATGAGACACTGAAAGCAGGACAGGAGTTGATTATTCCTGATGTGCCTATCCTTACAGATATGGAAGAATCGCAACAGATAGATAAAAACAAATACAAGAAGGCCGTCTATCGTGTGAAGTGGGGTGATAGTCTTTATAAAATTGCGTCCAAGGTATTTCACGACGGTAAGAGGTGGACGATTATTTACGATTCCAACAAGCATGAAATAATGAATATTAAAGACCTTCCCGTTGGACAGGTCATTATTATACCGCTAACCGTTCCCAAATCGGGTTCATTTAAGAGAGATATTTAAACGAACGCCTTACAAAAGTAAACCCACGCAAAACGCACATGAATTTTCGTAATAGTTCAGCTATTTTAGACAGGATGAACAGGATTTACATGATAATTTTTTCGTCCTGTATATCTTTTACTTTAAATCCTTGACCTTTCGTTTAACCTCAACTTTGCTTTCCCCAAAACCTGATTTTAGACAGGATATACAGGATAAAAATA
>JANLHY010000643.1 GCA_024653795.1 Candidatus Brocadiaceae bacterium
TGGTATTGGAACGATTACCCTGAAATTTAAGATCGGCATAAGTTTAGACGATGCATTATTAAGGGTATCAAACAAACTTAACGAAGTGCCTTCCTATCCTGAAAACGTTGACAAACCAATAATCAGTGCAACCGGTGCAGCCTCACCTCCCGTAATATGGATGGTATTAAAAACTACTGATAATAATCCAGCCTCCGCTTTTACCTATAAGACTTATTTTGAAAATGAGGTCAGGCAATATATTGACAGGGTGGAAGGTGTGGCAGACCTCTTGATCCGCGGAGGCAGGGAAAGGGAGATGCATATCGTTATAAAACCTGAAAAGCTGGCAGCCTATGGCCTTACCATAAGAGAGCTTATACATATCTTACAATCAGAAAATATAAATATATCAGCCGGGAACATGGGGGTCGGAAGGAGGGATTACAGGATAAGGACAGTAGGTGAGTTTAACTCCGAGAAGGAGATAGAAAATATCGTAATCAGGTCGACAGGACAGGAGCGCATATTGCTTTCAGATTTGGCAACCGTAAATTTTGGATATGAAAAGCTGACAGAAGCGATGCTACATAATGGAGCAGAGGGTATTGCCATTGGCATAAAACCTGAACCAGGATCAAATATCCTGAACCTGACCAACAGGATAAATGCAGTCGTTACATGGCTGAACAATGAAAAACTAAAAGAAGAAAAAATATGCCTTGAATGGGTGTATGACCAGAGACCTTATATAAATGGCGCAATCCAACTTGTTAAAAAAAATATATTCTATGGCGGACTGCTTGCCATTATTGTGCTGTTTATCTTTCTTGGGAGTATTGCGCCTACACTGATTATTGCCATATCAATACCAATCAGCATAATTGGCACATTTATCTTTATGAGCGCTTTCGGCAGGAATCTAAATGTTGTAAGCCTTGCCGGGATTTCATTTTCTGTCGGGATGCTTGTGGATAATGCCATTGTGGTGCTGGAAAATATCGACCGACACAGAAAAACGGGTAAATCAGCCGTTGAGGCTGCCTATCAGGGCACAAAGGAGGTTTGGGGGGCAATACTTGCATCTACCCTTACTACAATAGCAATCTTTCTGCCAATCGTACTTGTACAGGAAGAAGCAGGACAGTTATTCAGGGACATTGCCATTGCCATTACGTTTGCTATAACCTTAAGCTTATTTGTTTCTGTCTCTGTTATTCCCGTGCTTTCACATCAACTATTTCGTCTTCAGGAAAAGAATCAATCCTCAAAAATGAATGCAGGGATCCGCGCATTTCAAGGTGCGAAAGCGTGGGGAAAGAGCAGAATGGGCGCATTCAATAATATCCTCCTGAATGCGGGGAAGGGGTTTTCAAATATCATTATGAATACAGTTCAGCTTGCAATAAAGAACTGGAAAACAAGGATAATAACTATCGCCCTCCTCACGCTGATGTCGGTTGCGGCTATCTTCCTCCTGTTTCCCAAAATGGAGTATCTCCCTCATGGCAACAGAAACCTTATCATGAGCATACTCGTCCCTCCGCCTGGTCTTTCATACAAAGAGAGGAGGGATATGGGAGAGCATATACATAGTTATGTTGTTCCCTATATGAAGAAAGACCATAACGGTTATCCCGGTATTCGGAACATCTTTTACATTGGGGCAGAAACCATGATGGCCTTTGGCGCAATGAGTATGCATGAAGAGCGTGCCAGGGAACTTGTGCCATTATTTATGCAAATAATTAACACGATTCCCGGCATGTATGGCATCAGCCTGCAGGCAGGTATTTTCGAGAAAGAGCTCGGCGCGGGGAGAACTATTGATATTAATGTAATAGGTGATGATATTAACCGTATTGTTCAGGCAGCAAGCGCTCTATTTGGTATGATAGGGAAAGAGATACCGGATGCACAAATACGGCCCAAACCCTCTCTTGAAGTTCTTTATCCCGAAATTAAAATGATGCCCTTGAGAGACAGACTAAAGACAGTAGGAATGGATGCAAATGACCTTGGTATCGCCCTTGACATCCTTATGGATGGAAGGAAGATTGGGGATTTCAAACAGGAAGGAAGGAAAAAGATAGACCTTATATTAAAGGCGACAGAAGAGGAGATGTATATCCCGGAGCAGCTTTACAACTCACTTATTGCGATACGAGGTGAAAAGGCACTGCCAGTATATTCCCTATCCGAACTTGTGAGAACGACCGGTATTACACAAATAAGACACCTTGAAAGAATGCGCGCCATTACCCTTCAGGTAACCCCACCCGGAAATATTCCTTTGCAGCAGGCAATGGAGATTATTAATGACGTAATTGTCCAGCCAATGAAAAGACAGGGCATGCTCAAGGGAATGGACGTTACAATGACCGGCGCTGCCGACAAACTTACGGCAACAAGAAAGGCGCTTCAATGGAACTTTATCCTCGCGGTTATTATTACGTACCTTTTAATGTGTGCCTTATTCGAGAACTTCATCTATCCTTTTGTTATCATATTTACCGTACCGCTTGCTGCCGGAGGGGGATTTATTGGTTTGAAATTAGTAAACCTGTGCATTGCATCACAGCCCTTTGATATACTTACCATGCTCGGTTTTGTGATACTGATCGGAGTTGCTGTTAATAATGCAATCCTTATTGTCCATCAGGCGCTGAACAATATTCGTTATCATGGTATGGAATATCGCCGGGCGGTCATTGAATCAACAAGGACGAGATTAAGGCCGATTTATATGAGCGCCGCTACCAGTGTCTTTGGAATGCTTCCCCTTGTTATAGCTCCCGGACCCGGCTCGGAGCTATACAGAGGACTCGGAAGTGTTGTGCTTGGGGGTCTTGCATTCTCAACAATATTTACTGTCTTCCTTATACCAGCCATTCTCATATTTTTTATAAGTGCTGAAAAATCAGTAAATATCTCCAAGGACGCGACTTGATTAAATGAGGTTTTCTGTTATAGTATTACAGATATTATTGTTAAAAATGTCCCGTATATGATGAATAACAACCAATTGTTAGCGCAATATTATAGCTTATCTTTAAAACAAATGAAAACCAAATAGAGTTTTTATAAAATACGTATTCAAGGACAAAAAGGAGAATAAATATGTTTACGGGCTCCCTTGTAGCATTAGTAACACCCTTTAAAAATGGAGAAGTTGCCTATCAAAAGCTGAAAGAACTCGTCGAATTCCACATAAAAAACGGGACGAGTGGCATCGTTCCCTGCGGTACGACTGGAGAATCCGCCACCCTTTCGTTTGAAGAGCACGAACGAGTGGTCGGTGAGGTTGTCACCATAGTAGCTGGGAGGATAAAAGTCCTGGCCGGAACAGGCTCAAATAATACGGCGGAGGCCCTGCGTTTGACAAGGCATGCAAAAAAAGTAGGGGCAGACGGCGCCCTGCTTATTACCCCTTACTGTAATAAACCCACGCCTGAAGGACTCTATCGG
>JANLHY010000645.1 GCA_024653795.1 Candidatus Brocadiaceae bacterium
CAGCTATGCCTGTTGCATACAAAAATTGATTTTTAGTAATACCTAACCCGAATGAGTCGGAGTCCGTAGCGCGGGTGGTTTATCCCCCGCCATTGGCCGACCACAAGGGATCGGCGCTACATTATTTACTATTCTCATCAGTCTCCTCTCGCATATTAAAATCAGGAGAAACGTCTCCCGAAGAATATAAGAGGTTGTGGGATACGATTACCTCCGGCAATAATTGGCGGGGAAGATTTCATAATAAGAAGAAAAATGGAGAATTGTACTGGGAGGACGCATGTTTTCTATTGCAGATACATATGATGCCATGCGGTACGATAGGCCATACCGCAAAAGCCTTTCTAAGGAGGAGATAGTTGATGAAATCAGCGCGGGTGCAGGCAAACACTACGACCCAGAGTTGGTGAAAGTATTCATGAAAATGTTACACGAAGGCCGACTGGAAGTATCATAGCAGCATATAAAGTTTTTAAAGCGAGATTGCCGAATAAATATTCATTTGCATAATTTATTTTATTTACTATACTGTGGTAATTTTACACTTAGTTATATGTTTTTCGTTTGAGGGTAATCTATAGGCACACATTATAATCAGTGAAGGGGCTTCTCCATGTCATCAACAACATCATCGCCCATGAATGAATTTGAGGTAGTAAATCGGATTGTAAAATACTTTAGCGGCGCTCCAAATGTCATAAATTCTACGGACTGGACGTTGCGACGCAGCGCTGAGAGGTTTGCCGCGTTTACAAAATTCGGGAATGTAGCCGTTCATTCCACCGTCAAGAACCGCAGCGCCAAGGTAACTGTGTATGTAGGAAGTGATGCAGTTCGTCTCAAGACGCTCAATCCTCAACAAACCGAGATTATGAACAATCTTCCTAATACCCTGGCTTTGGTTGAAGAGTATATCAAACGAGCTCCTTTTGTGAGAATCAACCGAACGATGGGAAATAATGACGAATTTTCACCGAATTGCAATTTCTTCGTTTCTATCCAGAGACCTGAGATGATTCGGCTTGCCTATATGACATGGGCGACTCTCTTCCCTGCTAAAGCTGACGGGGAACCAAAACAATATATTGTTTACATTCCAGAATGGCAGGAAACTGAGCGGCAAATACTGGTCTTCCCGGAGATTAGTACTACCATTGTGCTGGGAAGTGACTATTATGGTGAATCCAAGAAGGGTTTCTTAAGGATGGCCATGTGGAATGCCAAACAGAAGGGAATGCTCGGTCTCCATGCGGGTTCAAAGATTTTAAAGGCGAAAGGGAGCGATGGTCGTATCAGAAAATACGGCATGCTTATCTTTGGAATGAGCGGTACAGGAAAAACGACGCATACCTGTCATACACACGGTTTAAAAGAGGAGGACGAAGGGATTGAAATATTACAAGATGATGTGGTCTTTCTCAAGAAAGACGGTTCTGCTTATGGATCTGAACGTGGATTCTACTTAAAAACCGAAGGCCTCGATCTAGTCACTCAACCTATAATTTACAAAGCAGCAATCTCTCGTGATGCCATTTTCGAAAACGTTATGATCGATTATGAAGGAAATCTCTATTTTGAAGATGATACGCTAACCAGCAATGGACGTGGAATTATGATGCGCGAGGACCTCAGTCCGTATATTTCAAACACCATAAATTTACCGCCCATCAATGATATGGATGGACTGATCATTGCATTTATTACCCGCCGTCACACAGTTGTTCCGCTTGCCGCCAAACTTACACCCGAGCAGGCAGCGGCTGTCTTTATGATAGGCGAGTCCATAGAAACGTCCGCTGGCGATCCGAAACGCGCAGGAGAATCTATTCGGGAGGTCGGCACCAATCCTTTTATTATAGGAGACAAATCGTACGAAGGAAACTGGTTCTATGATTTTGTCAAGCGACACGAAGGCAAGGTTCATTGCTATCAATTAAATACCGGAGGGCTGGGAGAGGTCATAGAAAAGCAACCCAATGGTGTAAAGGTAATGAAACGCAAGGTACAGCGAGTAGAGATCCCCGAGATGTCGGCTATTCTCCGCGGTATTGTGCGCTGCACAAACACATGGGGCAAAGATAAATACTGGAACCTCGAAGTGCCCACATCCGTGCAAGGTATGGATTTATCCAAATATGATGTAGAAAAATTTTATGATGTAAACGATATTATAAAACAGGTATCGGAACTACGCTGTGAACGTGTTGACTATATAGAAAAATTCAATACGTTGGATAAAGCCATCGCCAATGCGGCAAAAACAATGTAAAATTAAAATTAGTTGACATTTTTTTAATTTTTATTAAAATGTCTACTAGTTATATATATTTTGTTTTAGTGGATAAATAGGTAACCTTTCGGTAAACACATCTTACACATGTCATTCCCGCATGTTTTTAGCGGGAATCCAGGCGAGTGTTGATGGGTGGTGGATTCCCGATAAAAGCATGCGGGAATGACACTTGTCCTCACGGAAGTGGGGAATTGGCAGTGCATAACGTATTTACCGAATATTTATAATAAATAGTTATGAAACTATCCAAAAAAAGCGACTATGCCCTCCGAGCGGTGATATATCTCTCGGCAAATTACCAAAAGGGGGCAGTCCAGATTAAGGAAATCTCTGCAAAGGAGAAGATTCCGCAAAAATTCTTAGAAAATATCCTTCTTACCCTTAGAAAAGTGGGTATACTCAATAGTAAGATGGGGCTTCGGGGTGGTTATGAACTGGCCCGGTCGCCTGATTTAATTACCTTAGGACAGGTAATTCGGGCGCTGGATGGGGCAATTGCGCCTGTTGACTGCGTGAGTCAGATGTCTTACAAGCCGTGTTCTGAAGAAGTTACCTGTGTAATACGGAGTGTGATGATGGATGTTCGAAACGCCATAACAGATGTATTGGACAAGATGACCTTTGCGGAGATGTGTAAACGTGCCGCTGATTCATTAGAAAAAAGAGGAGCTTTAACATATACGATATAATAATTTTTTCAATAGTCTATCAATATGGTAGAATTTGTAATTTTCATTGATGGTTATAAAATAGGGTGAAGATTTTACGATACCTTCTATACTGCTACCATGCTTACCACAAAATTTTCCGTAGCATCCAGCCTTCGGACTGGATGAGGATTGAAACACGATACCGGGTTGTTTTGTGTCTACTGTTCTTTGCAATTGTAACTGGCAGCGCCTGTTCGCGGAAGGGTAACAACGCTACTATTCGCGTTGGATATTTCCCGAATATTAGCCACGCACAGGCTGTTATTGGGCTGAACATCGGTACCTTTGAGAAATGCCTTGGACCTGAGGTCAAAATAAAGGCGACTCTTTTTAATGCAGGGCCTTCTATTATTGAGGCAATATTTTCTGAGGATATAGATATTGCGTATATTGGCCCTAGCCCTGCCATAAATGGCTATGTACGCTCTGGCGGCAAGGCGTTAAAGGTAATTTCAGGCGTATCGAGCGGCGGGTCGTTATTTATAGTAAGGCCGGATTCCAACATAAAAAAGCCCATAGATCTTTCCGGGAAAAGAATCGCAACGCCGCAGCTTGGAAACACACAGGATATTGCCTTTCGGGGATATATCAGGAATTGCGGCTTGAAGCCAAAAGAAAGGGGTGGAACGGTTAATATCCTTCCTCTGCGAAATCCCGATATTTTAAATCTTTTTATGCAAAAACAGGTCGATGGGGCATGGGCGCCAGAACCGTGGGCGACAAGACTCCTTAAGGAGGCAGGCGGCGAGATTTTTGTTGATGAAAGAACCTTATGGGCTGGCGGGCGGTTTTGTTCAACGCTGATGATTGTGGGTACAAAATTTTTTAAAAAACATCCCGATTGGGTTAAAAAATGGCTAACGGCTCATGTTGAAATAACCCAGTGGATTAATCAATATCCCGAAGAAGCAAGGACTGTTATTGGTGACCAGATAAAGGCTATTTCTGGTATATCTCTTCCAAAGGATATTATTGACGAAGCCTTCTCCCGATTGGAGATTACCTACGATCCGATCGTCTCATCGCTGTTTTCTTATGCAGAGATGGCATATAACGCAGGCTTTTTGGGGGAGCAGCAGCCTGATTTATCGGGAATGATAGACTTAAGGTTACTCAATAGGATACTCAAAGAGAGGGCATTGCCGAGAGTGAACAAAAGAGGGAAAACGAAAAATAAAATAAGGCTGATTGGAGGTAGTGAAGGTGCCGGAAATCGCAGGAATTGAAAATCTCATAGATATAGATCATGTTAAAGCCGATAATGAACAGCAGAAATCTCATAAAGTGAGTGGGGTGTGGCCAAAACTGCGCGTTCAACACATATCTAAATCATTTCAATCAAAAAACGGAAGATTCTATGTGTTGGAAGATATAAACCTTGAGATACAACAAGGAGAATTTGTATGTATTGTTGGACCTTCAGGGTGTGGGAAGACTACTCTTTTGAACATTGTTGCCGGACTGGAAAAGGCCGATTCTGGCGAGGTATGGGCTGATAATCATAAAATTAACGGGGCTGGAACTGACCGTGTTGTTATATTTCAGGAAGCTGCTCTCTTCCCCTGGTTGAATGTGGTAAAAAATGTTGAATTTGGATTAAAATTAAAAGGATTTAATGGCAGAGAAAGACGAAACACGGCTATTGAGTATCTCAAAATGGTGCATTTGTCAAAGTTTCAACATGCCCAGGTGCATGAACTATCCGGCGGAATGAAACAACGTGTAGCCATAGCCAGGGCTCTTGCTATGAATCCGGAGATGCTCCTGATGGATGAGCCCTTTTCCTCACTGGATGCACAGACACGGTGGATACTCCATTATGAATTACAGAATATCTGGCTAAAAACCAGGAAGACAATCTTATTCGTTACTCACAATATCCGTGAGGCCGTGTGTTTGGCGGATCGGATAATAATCCTTTCAACATCACCAGGGAAGATCAAGAAAGAGTTTCTGGTAGAATTGCCAAGGCCAAGGGATGATAATGATGTGAATGTCGCAGAATATTCCACCAGGATCATGAAAGAACTGAAAGCCGAGATCGATAAGGTTATGAAGTGCGAGATGGATGCAGATTCGTGCATAGAATGTGATATAAAATGTACAACTGAAAGACCTGCAAAAACGGATATCGGAGGAGGAATTTAGGAAATGCAGAATATACTTAAACGGACAGTATTTTATATCCTTTTTATAGGAATTTGGGAAGGGTTGTTCAGGTTGGGAATATGGCCAGAATACGTCCTTCCTTCTCCTGTTTCAGTTTTTAAAACGCTGATTCGTGGATTCCATGATCATACCTTCCTCATTGCTATAGCAATCAGTATGAAAAGAATTGCCATTGGTTATGGAATTTCTATTGTTATTGGTATTCTTTTGGGTCTATTGATCGGCAGGGTGCGAATTTTTGAAGAAACACTGGGATCGTTCATTACCGGTTTACAAACATTGCCTACAATTTGCTGGTTGCCCCTTGCACTGCTTTGGTTTGGACTGAATGACAGGGCTATCATATTCCTGGTTTTTATGGGTGCAGTACTTTCAATTACGATTGCAACGGATGCCGGAGTTAAAAGTGTGCCGTCTCTCTATATTCGGGCTGCAAAAACTATGGGAGCAAAGGGATGGAAATTGTATCTTGAAGTAATTATTCCCGCTGCCCTCCCACATATCATTACTGGGATGAAACAAGGCTGGTCTTTTGCCTGGCGTTCGCTCATGGCGGGTGAATTATTAATTGTATGTTTGGGATTAGGACATCTTATGATGATTGGGCGGGAGCTAAATGACATGAGCCAGGTAATTGCCGTGATGATTGTAATTATTATAATCGGTATCCTGGTCGATAGGCTATTTTTCGTCAAAGTAGAACAACGTATCCGCGAACGATGGGGGCTGGTAAAGGGGTAAAATTTACGAATTACGACTTTTCGATTTTTTGTATCAATTTAGTCTTTTGAAAAATTTATCAATCATACGCTCCGTCAGGAGCAACCTGTTTGTAGCGAGATAGGATGCCATAACAGATATTAGCTCCGTAGGAGCGACCTGTTTACATATCAATCATATACAGGTCGCTCCTACGGAGCTGATCATATATTAACGATTAATTGCTACAAACAGTACGCCCTTAACAGGGCTTGATTTTTTCAAAA